>NZ_JBEYSL010000074.1:0-18121 GCF_040642735.1 Micromonospora sp. NPDC047753
ACCACGCGACGTTGCCGGCCTCGGCCTCCTCGCCGCGTACCCCCAGATCGACCCGGACCCCGGCGGCGCGCAAGGAGGACGTCCGGGTGCTCGGCGTGCCGTGCTACTTCGCGCGCTGCGACGTGGCGGACCCCGCCGCCGTCGAGGACTTCGTGCGCGCCGCCGAAGACCAGCTCGGCACGTTCGACCTCGTCGTCAACAACGCCGGCATCACCCGCGACGCGCCCCTGGTGCTGGCCCCCGCGGACGACTGGGACGCCGTGCTGGCCACCAACCTCACCGGAACCCGCAACGTCTGCCGGGCCATGGCGTTCCGCTTCATGAAGCAGCGCAGCGGCGCCATCGTCAACATGTCGTCAGTGGCCGGGGTCTACGGCAACGTCGGCCAGACGGCCTACGCCGCGAGCAAGGCCGGCATCATCGGGTTCAGCAAGTCGCTGGCCAAAGAGGTGGCCCGGCACGGCGTACGGGTCAACGTGGTGGCGCCCGGCTTCATCGAGACCGAAATGACCGACGCGCTCCCGGACCGGCTCCGCGAGCAGGCGCTGGGCCAGATTCCCGTACGGCGGTTCGGCCGGGCCGACGAGGTCGCCGAAATGGTCGCCTTCCTGCTCAGCGAGCGCGCCTCCTACGTCACCGGCCAGGTGTTCCAGGTGGACGGGGGGATCACGCTGTGACCCGGGCGGTGGCATCCCCGTTGTGTGACGCCGACCTGGTGCGCCTGGACTCCTCCGGAGCGGCCTTCGCCGTGCGGGTCCCCGTGCGCGGCGACGATCCGTACCTGCGGGGCCACTTTCCCGACCTGGCGGTGTTCCCCGGGGTCTTCGTCGTGGAGGCGCTGTGCCGGGCGATGGCCGGCGCCGCCGGGGACCGCCCGCCCGAGCTGGTCGAGCTGCGCTCGGTGCGGTTTCTCGCGCCGCTGCTCGACGGTGACACGCTCACGCTCACAGTGCGGGCGGAGGAGTCGCCCGGTGGCTGGGACGTGCGCGCGGTGGCGTACCGCGCCGACGGCACCACCACGGCCAAGCTGCGCGCCCTCTTCGCCGCCGCCGGAGCCGGCGATGGGTGAGCACAACGAGATCCGGGCGGTGCTCCCGCAACGTCATCCGATGCTGCTGGTGGACCGGGTGCTCGCGCTGGAGCCGGGACGCCTCATCCGGACGGTCAAGCTGATCAGCGCGACCGAGCCCTGCTACGCCGATCTGCCGGAGAGCGCCGAGCCGTGGCGGTTCGCGTACCCGCGGTCGCTGTTGATCGAGTCGTTCGGCCAGAGCGCCGCCCTGCTCTGGCTGGGGGACAGCCCACCGCCGGACGACGACGGCGTGCTGATGTTCGCCGGCGCCCGGGACTGGCACTTCGCCGGCTCGGCGTACCCCGGTGACGTCCTCCGGCACGAGGTCCACCTCGACTCCGTGGTCGCCGACACCGCGTTCGCCCACGGCGAGACCTGGATCGGCGATCGCCGGGTGGCCACCGTGGGCACCCTCATCGCCACCCGCCGCCCCGTCGCCCGGCCGGCGGTCCCGCCGTCCGGCGTCGCCCACCCTCATCCAATGGTTTCGGTCAGCACGGAAGGACAGCGATGACGATCAAGGAACAGCAGCTGGAGGAGCTTCGCGAGATCGTCGCGGAGGTGCTGGAGGTCGAGCCGGAGGAGCTCACCGACACCGGCGACTTCATGGACGAGTACGAGGCGGACTCACTGCGTGCCATCGAGATCCTGGCCCGTATCGACAAGCAGTTCAAGGTGGAGATTCCGCAGGCGGAGCTTCCCGAACTGCGCAACCTGAAGGCCGTGCACGCCGCCCTGACCCGGCACGCCACCGGCCGGGACTGAGCCGTGGTCCGCGTCGCGGTGACCGGGCTCGGTCCGGTATCGAGCATCGGGGTCGGCGTGTCGGCGTTCGCCGACTCGCTGCGCTCCGGGCGATCCGGCATATCCCGGATCACCAGCTTCGACACCTCCGGGTTTCCGTTCGTCAAGGCAGGTGAGGTGCACGGGTTCCGGCCCGGTGAGCACCTGTCCAGGCTGGACCCGTCCCGGTGGGGCCGGTCCAGCCTGTTCGCGGCCACCGCGGCGCGGCTCGCGGCCACCGACGGCGGTCTCGACCCGGACCGGATCGACGCCGGACGCGCGCACGCGGTGATCGGCACCACCAGCGGCGAGTCGCAGGTGCTGGAGGCGCTGACCGCCCAGATCCTCGCCGAGGGGTTCGCCGGCCAGGACCCGACCCTGCTGGCGCAGCTACCGGCGAACCGGCTCGCGCACGCCGTGAGCGAGGAACTCGGCCTCGCCGGTGAGTCGCTCACCCTGGCCACGGCCTGCTCCGCCAGCAACTACGCGATCGGGTACGGCTACGACCTGCTCGTCGCCGGTGAGGCCGACGTGGTGTTCGCCGGCGGTGCCGACGCGGTGTGCCGGTGGGCGCACGCCGGCTTCTTCAGGCTGGGCGCGCTCACCGAGCACGCGTGCGCGCCGTTCGACCGGGACCGCTCCGGCATTCTCACCGGCGAGGGCGGGGCCGTGTTGATGCTGGAGACGTTCGAGCACGCCCGAGAGCGCGGCGCGCGGATCTATGCCGAGCTGCTGGGGTACGGGCGCAACTGCGACGCGCACCATCCGGTGGCACCGCACACACCCAGCATCGCGGACTGCATCCGGCTGGCGCACCGCAACGCCGGGGTGAAACCCGAGGACGTCGACTACATCTGCGCGCACGGCACCGGCACACCCGCCAACGACCTGGTGGAGGGCGCGGCGATCCTGGAGGTCTTCGGGCCCGAGCCGCCGCCGGTGAGCTCGATCAAATCGATGATCGGGCACACGATGGGTGCGGCGAGCGGGTTCGGCGCCATCGCCGGGGTGCTGGCGATCGACAGGGGTTTCCTGCCGCCCACAGTGAACTGGGAGCACCCCGACGAGGGGCTGCCGGGTCTCGACCCCGTGCCGAACGTGGCCCGCGACGCCACAGTGCGCGTGGTGCAGAACGACGGGTTCGCCTTCGGCGGCAACAACGCCATCGTGATGCTGGGAGCGGTGGCATGACCGGCGTGGGCGTGTTCGGCTGGTCCGCGCTCACCTCGGCCGGCACGGCCACGTCCGCGGCAACCGCGTCGCTGCCGCGCTCCGACGCCCCGGCCGTCCCCGGCACCGGTGGCCTGTTCACCGAGTCGCTTCCGTCGCCGCGTGGACACGTCGTGCCGGGCTTCGACATCCGGGCCCGGCTCGGCCGCAAGGGGACCAGCACGTACGACCGGGCCACCGGGCTGGCGGTGGTCTGTTGCGAGGACGCCCTCGGTGCGGCCGAACTGGCCGCCGACGCCGACCGCGGTCGCGTCGGTGTGGTGCTCGGCACGACGATCGGCAGTTTCCGGTCCACCAGCGACTTCAGTCGCGAGACGCTGGTGCAGGAGAAGCCGTACCTGGTGAACCCGATGCTGTTCCCGAACACCGTGATGAACGGCGCGGCCGGCCAGGTCGCCATCCGGCACGGCCTGCGCGGTGTCAACGCCACCGTCGCGGGCGGCGCGCTCGGTTTCCTCAACGCCGTCCGGTACGCCGAGATGGTGCTCGCCGGCGGGTACGCCGACGTGATGCTCGCCGGTGCCGTTGAGGAGTTCTCCGCACACCGGGCGTGGGCCGCCCACCTCACCGGTACGACGGCCGAGGTGCCGCTCGGCGAGGCGGCCGCCGTGTTCGTCCTGTCCGCGCCCCAGCCACCGGCCTGGGTCGGCGCCGCGCAGGTCGCCGACCTCGTCACGGCCACCGGGTTCGGTCCGGGCGGCACCGGGGCGCGCGCACTCCTGGCCTGCGCCCGGCGCGCCCTGGACCGGGCCGGCGTCGCACCCTCCGACGTCACCGCGGTCCTCACCGGCGAGGCGGACGAGGCGGGACAGGACGAGTACCTCGCGGTCGCCGGGCTGCTCCGCCACCGACCTCGCCGGGTAGCGGCGAAGAGGCTGCTGGGGGAGTGCGACGCGGCCTCGTCCGCCGCCGCGCTCGCGGTCTGGCTGGCCGACCCGGAGCCGGCCGGGCCGGCCCTGCTGACCGCCCGCAACGCCGACGGCGCGGTGGCCGTAGCTGTCGTGAGGAGGTGCGCCGATGCCGGCACTGGTGACCGGTAGCGCCGTCCGTACCTGCCTGGGCGACGGCCAGCGGACGTTCGCGGCGCTGCTCAGCGGCGCCTGCGGCGCGGCGCCGTTGCGGCACCCCGGCCGGGCGCTTCTGAACGTCTCGCACGGCTACCACGCCGCCGGCGCGGCGCCGTTCGGCGCCGCCCGGATGTTGTCGGCGTGCGTGGCGGAGGCGGTGGCCGCGTCCGGGCTGGACGCCGGCCGTCGCCGGGTCACCGCCCTGGTGGGTACCGGGCTGCGGGAACTCGGCGCGGTCGAGGAGTTCGCCCTCAGCGGGGTCCGTCCGCCGCGGTCGAAGCTGCACTTCGCCGACGCGGTGCGCCGCGTGCTGCCGGGCGTCACCGACGTCATCACGGTGTCCAACGCGTGCAGCGCGGGTGGGCACGTCCTCGCACTGGCCGAGGACATGCTGGCCCTGGGCGACGCCGACGCCGTCGTGGTCGCCGCCGCCGACACCATGACACGCTCCATGCTGGCGATGATCGGGCGGGTGAGCGATCCGCCCACCACGCGGGTCCGCCCGTTCGACCGGGACCGCACCGGTGTGCTGCTCGGCGACGGCGCGGCGGCGCTGGTCGTGGAACCGGCGGACGCCTCCCGGCCGGCGCTCGCGCGGGTCGCCGGCACCGGCCTGTCCTGCGATGCCCGGCACGAGACCGCGCCCGACGTGGACGGCATCTGCCGCGCCATGCGCGACGCGTACGCCCGGGCGGGGCGGGAGCCGTCGGAGACCGATCTGGTGATCGCGCACGGCACCGGCACCGCGCTCAACGATCCGGCCGAGTGCCGGGCACTGCGGGCCGTGGTCGACGCCGCGGGCGGCTCGCCGCTGATCACCGCGGTCAAGGGCGCGGTGGGGCACACCTCCGGTGCCGCGGCGCTCGTCAACGTCGACGTCGCGATCCGCTGCCTGGAGACCGGGCTGGTGCCGCCGGTGGCCGGCCTGCGCACGGTCCTGGCCGAGGGTGCCGGACTCCGGTTCGTCGTGGGCGACTTCGTCGGGTCGCGGCCCCGGCTGGTGCAGGTGAACGCCTTCGGGTTCGGCGGCGTCAACGCGGTCTCCCTGCTGGAGGCGTCATGACCACCGCCATCTACGCGACCGGTTGGAGCCTCCACCTGCCCGGTGCCGACCTGAGCGCCGCGGGAACGGGGGAGTGGGCCCGCGCGGAGGCCGCCACCGCCGACCGGGCGGCCACGCTGCTGGGTCGCAAGGGCCTGCTCTCCAAGGACCCCGCGACGCGGCTCGCGCTCTGCGCCGTGCACCGGGCGCTGGGGTTGACACCGGGCCGTCACCCGCTGCCGACGCCGCTGCCCGCAACCGCGGTGGTGGCCTGCAGCAATCTGGGCAACGTCGAGACCGTGGCCCGGGTGGCCCGGACGGTCACCGAGGAGGGTGGGCGCGCGGTCAGTGTGCTCGACGCGCCGGGCGTGTCCAGCAACGTGGTGTCCAGCGCGGTGGCGCTGTGGTTCGGCTTCGGCGGCCCGAATCTGATGATCTGCTCCGGCGCCCGGTCCGGGCGGGCAGGCCTGCGCACCGCCGCGCTGCTGCTGGCGGCGGGCCGCGCCGACCGGGTGGTCCTGGTCGGCGTGGAGCCGGCCGACGAGATCGCGTCGGCGCTGCACGCCGGTGCCCCGCCGTTGCGCGCGGGTGCCGCCTGCGTCGTGCTCACCGCGCGCCCGGGCCCCCTCGCCGTCCACTCGCGACAGCCGCTGCCCGCGGCGGAGCCGTTGCCGTCGGGCCCGGTCGATGACTGGGGTGATTCCTACGGCGCACGCGACATCGTCGCCCTCGCCCTGGCCGCGCACCTGGTGGCCGACGAGGGACACGGCGCACTCGCCGTGGGCGACCCCGGCGACATGCCGTTCGCCGTCCTCGGCGGTGCGTCGTGACCGTCCCCCTGCACGTGCTCAACGAGGGTGATCCGGGTGCCCCGCTCGTGGCGTTCGCGCACGGGCTGGAGGACACCTGGCAGAGCTGGCGACCTCTCGCCGAGTGGCTCGGCCCGCGCCGGCGCCTGGTCGCCCTGGACCTCCCGTGGCGTGCCGGCAACGACTACCGGTGGCGGCACCGGTCGCCCGCGGACTGGCTGCGCTCGGGCCTGGCCGCATTGCCCCGAACCCCGGACGTGCTGGTGGCGCACTCGTTCGGCGGTAACGCGGCACTCCAGCTGCTCTGCGCCGACGAACCCCTCGCCGGGCGGACCGTCGCGCTGATCTGCCCCCTGTACCGACCTCCCGGAGGGCCGGTCACCTGGGCACTGTTCGACCGTTCCCGGGAGACGTTCGTACAGCACATCCACGACGGCCTGCGCGCCCGGATGGGCAGCCGGGCGGCCCGCATCGACGCCGGGCTGCTGGCGGCGATGACGGATCTGGCGATCGAGCGGGTGGGACCGGCCGGGTTCCTCACCGTCTTCGAGCAGTACCTGGCGACCGCCGATCTGTCGCTCGAGGCGGTGGGCAGGCCGGTCGCGGTGCTCGCCGGCGGCGCGGATCCCACGCTGACCCCGAAGGCGGCGGAGGTGCTCGCCGCCGGCATGCCGGGCGGCCTCCTGCACCTGCGCGACGACTACGACCACTTCTGCCATGTACGGCACGCCCAAGGGATCGCCGACCGGGTCGCCGACCTGGCCCGGCTGGCCCGGGCGACGATGGGAACGGCGGGATGAGCAATGACCGTGACGATCACACCAAGACCCACAGTGGTGCACACCGAACCGGGGTATGAGGGCGCCAACATCCGTACCTGGATCGGTTTCAAGCACTTCCTCTACCTGGTCGAGCAGGGCGTGCTGCGCTGGCTCCGCGACCAGGGCGCCGGCGCCGGTGAGCTGTACCTGCGGCACGGTCTCGGCCTGGAGATCGTGGAGAGCTCCGTGCAACTGCCCTCCGTGCTCGAACTGGACGACGAGGTGCGGGCCGAGGTCACCTCGGCCAGGGACAACCTGCTGAGCGTCCGGCTCGTCTCGACCCGGGACGGACAGGAGGTGACCGCGCTGCGGGGCCGGGTGCGGGTCGCGCTCGTCCGCGAGCGCACCGCCGAGACCTACCGTCGCGCGCCCGGCGGGCTCGACGCCCTGGAGGTCCCCGAGCTGGCCGCGGCGACGACGGTGAGGCACCCGGACCACCGGTCGCTGGCACCCGGTGAGACCGCCGAGGACGTGCTGGGCGCGGAGCCGGGCGCACACCTGTGGTCCTGGCGGGCGCCGTACTTCTACTGCCACTACTCCGACCGGGTCCAGCACTCCGGGTTCGTGCGCGCCCTGGAGGAGGTGGTGGACCGGTTCCTCGCCGACCGCGGCATCTCCGTCGGCCGCCTGCTGACCGAGCGGTCCTGGATCCCGGTGGTGTCGCGCAGCCACCTCCAGCTGGTCGAGGCCGCGCGGATGGAGGAGACCGTGCACACCGTCTTCACCGTCACCGACATCCTGCGCGGCGTGCTCTTCGACGGACGGATGCGGTGCCACGTCCAACGCGGCGACCGCCTGGTGCAGGTCGCGCAGGCGCGGATCCTGCACGGCTACGCCATCGCCGCCGGACCCGGCGCGGGCGGCATGGCCGAGCTCGACGACGAGGTGGTCGCGGCGCTGCGGGGAGACCGACGGTGAGCGCCCGGCCGCGGCTGTACTTCTCGTTCCGCAGCCCGTACAGCTGGCTCGCGGTGCGGCGGTTGCGCGAGGCCGTACCGGATCTGTTCACCAGGATGGACCTGCAGCCCTACTGGGACCCGGACGAGCGGTCGACGGCGGCACTGGCGGCGCGCGGCGGCGAGTTCCACTACGTGCAGATGAGCCGGGCCAAGCACCTGTACATGCTGCTCGACACCAAACGCCTGGCCCAGCGCCAGAACCTGACCATGGCCTGGCCGATCGACCGGGACCCGTGGTGGGAACTGCCGCATCTGGCCTGGCTGGCCGCGCGACGCGAGGGCCTGGCCGAGGCGTTCTACGACGCGCTGGCGCAGGCCCGCTGGGGACGGGGTGAGGACATCTGCCAGCCCGACACGGTGCGCCGTGCGGCGAAGGAGGCCGGGTTCGCTCCGGAGACGGCGGTGCTGGCCGCCGAGTCGGCGAGCATCCGGGAGGAGGGCGTGGACTGCCTGTACCGCGCGTACCTCGACGACATCTTCGGCATCCCCTACCTGAAGCTGGGGCGCCACCGGTTCTGGGGACTGGAACGGGTCGACGCCTTCCTGGAGATGTGGCAGGCGGGGGACGACCGGCCGGTGGTCACCGAGCCGGCCCGGCTGACCCCGCCGTACGACCTCGACACCCCGGGCGGATGCGGATGACCACGCGCCGCGAACCGCTCGCCGAACGGCGCTACCGCAAGCAGCGGCTCGCCGCGACACTGCGGCTGTTCGCCCGCTTCGGCTTCGACCACGGCGCCGGCGGACACGTCACCGCCCGTGACCCGATCGAACCGGACCACTTCTGGATCAACCCGTTCGGCATGCACTTCGGACACGTGCGGGTCGCCGACCTCCTGCTGGTCGACGAGTCCGGCACTGTGGTCGCGGGCAAGGGCAGCGTGAACCCGGCCGGGTACGCGATCCACTCGCACGTGCACGCCGCCCGGCCGGACGTGGTGGCGGCCGCGCACACGCACTCCACGTACGGGCGGGCCTGGTCCACCCTCGGTCGACCGCTCGACCCGCTCACCCAGGACGCCTGCGCCTTCTACGAGGACCACTCGGTCTATGACGGCTTCGAGGGCGTGGTCCTGGAGTCGCAGGAGGCGAAGCACATCGCCGACCGGCTCGGCGACGCCAAGGCGGTGATCCTGCGCAATCACGGCCTGCTCACCGTCGGCGGGAGCGTGCAGGAGGCGGCGTGGTGGTTCATCACCATGGATCGCAGCTGCCAGGTGCAACTGCTCGCCGAGGCGGCCGGCCGGCCGGTACCGATCCGCCCGGACGCCGCGCGGGCCACGGCGGCCCTGATGGGCACGCCGGGCATGGGCCGGCTCAACTTCTCCCCGCTGTACGACGACATCATCCGCGCCCAACCCGACCTGATCGAGGAGTAGACGCGCCCATGCCGACGTTGATCAACGACCTCATCGCCGCGAACGGACACCGCACGGCCCTGGTCGACAAGCGCGGCCGTTCCAGCTGGACGGAGCTCGGTTCGCGGGTGCATCGCTGGATGGGCGTCCTGGCCGCCGAAGGGCTGGGCCGCGGCGACCAGGTGGCCTGCGTGCTCGGCAATCGCCGGGAGACGTTCGAGATCCTGCTCGCCTGCCTGCACCGCGGGATCACCGTGGTGCCGGTCAACTGGCACCTGACCGAGCCGGAGATCGCCTACCTCATCACCGACTCGGAGTGTCGGGGGCTGATCGTCGAGGAGCCCTACGCGCAGGTGAGCGGCCGGGCCGCCGCCCGCGCGCCCGGGGAGGTCCCGACGCGACTGGTGCTCGGCGACCGTGACGTGCCCGGCTTCCGGGCGGTGGAGCCTCTGCTCGCCGCCGCGGATCCGGCCGAACCGGCCGAGCAGTCCTGCGGCTCCACCATGCTCTACACGTCCGGGACCACCGGCGCACCCAAGGGCGTGCTCAACGGCATGTTCGTGGTCGGAGCGCCGTTCACCCGGGTGGCCAAACTGCTGGAGTACGCCCGCGTGGTCCTCGACGTCCCGGCGAACGAGCGGTTCCTGCTCGACGGGCCCTGGTACCACTCGTCGCAGCTGTTCCTCGCGCTGCTCGCCCTGCTGCGCGGCTGCACGCTGCACATCCAGGAGCGGTTCGACCCGGAGGCCACGCTCGCGGTCATCGACGCGGAGCAGATTTCCGCGGCGCATCTGGTGCCGACCCAGCTGGTGCGGTTGCTCCGGCTGCCGGAGCACGTCCGCCGCGGCTTCTCCGGCGCATCGCTACGGCGGGTCTGGCACGGCGGTGGGCCGTGCCCGCCGGACGTCAAACGGGCCATGATCGAGTGGTGGGGGCCGGTGTTCCTGGAGTACTACGGCGCCACCGAGGGCGGCGTCGTGAGCCTGATCAACTCACACGACTGGCTGCGCCGACCGGGCAGCGTGGGCCGCGCCGTGCCGCCGTACGAACTCGTGGTGGTCGACGAGGAGGGTGCCCCGGTGCCCGCCGGTGTGTCCGGGCGGGTGTTCGTCCGGCGCCTCACCGGGCGCACGTTCCAGTACCACAAGGCGCCCGAGAAGACCCGGGCCGTGCACCTGGCCCCGGACAAGTTCACCTACGGCGAACTGGGACACCTGGACGAGGCCGGCTTCCTGTACCTCGACGGCCGTGCCCAGGACCTGATCGTCACCGGGGGCGTGAACGTCTATCCCACGGAGGTCGAGGCGGTGCTGCTGGCCCATCCGGCGGTACGGGACGCCGCCGTCATCGGCGTGCCCGACCACGAGTTCGGGGAGCACGTGGCCGCGGTGATCGAGCTGGCTCTGCCCGAGCCGGCCGACCTGTTCGCGCTGCTCGATCCGCACTGCCGCCGCTCGCTCGCGGGTTTCAAGACGCCTCGGGCGTACCACGTGGTGGCCGCCCTGCCCCGGGACACCTCCGGCAAGTTGCGGAAGGACGCGCTGCGCCGCGCCATCGCGCCACCCGCCCCGGACGACCCGGATGCGGTGCTGGCGCGGACGTCGTCGGCGGAGCCGGTGCCGTGACCGGCGTGTCGGGCGCCACCCGGCCGGACATCGCCCATCCGGCCACCTACGCGCACGGGGTGCCGCACGCCGAGTTCGCCCGTCGGCGGCGCGACGAACCGGTGGCCTGGGTCGACGAGCCGCTACTGACCCGGCACAGCGCGAGCGGCCGGATCACCGAGCGGGGCCGCGGGTACTGGGCGGTCACCACGCACGCGGCGGTGCAGGAGGCGTCGCGGCGCACCGGCGACTTCTCGTCCGGGCGGGCCGGCGCCTTCCTCGTCGACCCACGGACACCGGCGGACCTGCGGCAGACCCGGCAGCTGCTGATCAGCATGGACGCACCGCAGCACGTCCAGATCCGCCGCCTGGTGACCTCGGTCTTCACGCCCCGTGCGGTCGGCGGTCTCGCCGACGGGGTCGCGGCACACGCCACCGAGCTGGTCCGGCGCGTCGTGCGCACCGGCGAGCTGGACGTGGTCACCGACCTGGCGGCCGAGTTGCCGTTGCTGGTGCTCTGCGACCTGCTCGGTGTCCCGCGCGCCGATCGCCACCTGCTGTACGGGTGGAGCAACCATCTGGTCGGCTTCGACGATCCCGAGTTCGGCGGCGGGGACGTGGACGCGTACCGGCGGACGTTCGCCGAGGCGTTCACCTACGCGCTGGAGCTGGCGGCCGAGCGCCGCGCGCACCCGCAGCCCGACCTGATCAGTCGGCTCGCCGTCGCCGAGGTGGACGGCCGGCGGCTGTCCGACCGCGAATTCTGCATGTTCTGGCTGCTGCTGGTGGTGGCCGGTAACGAGACCACCCGACACCTCATCGCCGGCTCGCTGTCGGCCCTGGTCGACGACCACGAGCAGCGCGACCGACTGGTGGCTGGCACGGTGCCCATCGCCGCGGCGGTCGACGAGCTGATCCGCCATGTCACGCCGATCATGCAGTTCCGACGTACCGCCACTCGCGACACCGAGCTGGCCGGGCAGGCCATCGCGGCCGACGACAAGGTGGTCCTCTACTACACCTCGGCGAACCGCGACCCGGCCGTCTTCACCGAGCCGGACCGGCTCGACCTCGGCCGCAGTCCCAATCCGCACCTGGCGTTCGGCATCGGGCCTCATTTCTGCCTGGGCGCCCACCTGGCCCGGCACGAGTTGACCGCCCTGCTCCGGGCGATCCTCCCGCACCTGCCGTCGCTGGTGCGTACCGGACCGGAGATCCGGTTGGAGTCGAACTTCGTGAACGGTTTGAAGTCTTTTCCCGCACAGATCCGATAAGCGCGTGCTTCAGCCAACCGAAGGGAATTGCGCGATGGAAGAGTTCCGGATCGACATCCCACAACCCGACGTCGACGACCTGCGTCGCCGACTGGCGGCCACCCGGTGGCCCGGCGAACTCGCCAGCGTCGGCTGGGAACGCGGCGTGCCGCTGGGCTACCTGCAGGAGCTCACCGACTACTGGGCCACCACCTTCGACTGGCGGGCCGCGGAGGCTCGGCTCAACCAGATGCCCCAGTTCCGGACCGAGATCGACGGCGCGATGATCCACTTTGTGCACGTGCGCAGCCCGGAACCGGACGCGGTGCCGCTGATCCTCACCCACGGCTGGCCCGGCTCGTTCGCGGAGTTCACCGAGATCGTCGGCCCGCTCACCGACCCGCGCGCACACGGTGGCGACCCGGCCGACGCGTGCCACGTGGTGATCCCGTCGCTGCCCGGGTACGGCTTCTCCAGCCTGCCGGACACCGGCTGGGACGTGGTGCGGATCGCCTCCGCGTGGTCGGAGCTGATGCGCCGACTCGGCTACGACAGGTACGTGGCGCAGGGCGGTGACGCCGGATCGGTGATCTCGCAGGCGCTCGGCGTCATCGACCCGGCGCACTGCGCGGGGGTACACGTGAACATGCTGATGACCTTCCCGTCCGGCGACCCGGCCGACCTGGACGGCCTGAGCGAGCGGGACATGGCGCGGCTGGGCCGGCTGCGCGAGTTCGACGAGCACCTGTCCGGTTACATGAAGATCCAGCAGACCCGCCCCCAGACGCTGGCGTACGCGCTCACCGACTCACCGGTCGGGCAGCTCGCCTGGATCGTGGAGAAGTTCCGGGAGTGGACCGACAGCGAGAAGGTGCCGGAGGACGCGGTGTCGCGCGACGACATCCTGACGCTGGTGTCGCTGTACTGGTTCACCGCCACCGCCGGGCCCTCGGCGCAGTTCTACTACGAGGGCGCGGCCGCGGTGAAGGCGGCGGCCGCCGGGGCGGCGCCCCCTCCGATCACCGTGCCGGTCGGTGTGGCCGTGTTCCCGAAGGACATCTTCCTGCCGGTACGCCGATTCGCCGAGGCCCACATCCCCACCATCGCCCGGTGGACCGAGTTTGACCAGGGCGGTCACTTCGCCGCCCTGGAGCAGCCCGGCCCCCTGGTCGACGACGTCCGGGAGTTCGTGCGTCTGGTGCGCTGATCGACAACCGCCGCGGCCGGCCGGGTGATCCCGGCCGGCCGTGGTGTGCGTCAGAGGACGACCGCGCCGGTGGTGATGGCGGACAGCAATGTCCTGGCCTGGACGTTGACATAGTGCCCGTGCCGGAGCAGCGCGGTCAGCTGGCCCGGTGTCAGCCAGCGGTATCCCGGCGGCGGATCGGCGGGCGCCGCGTCGGTCTCCAGGACGACGCAGCGGTTCTCCGCGTGGTAGAAACGCCCGCCCTCTTCGGCGTGCACCACGTCGTATCGGATCTGGCCGGGCGTCGCCGACCTGATCAGGTCCAGGAATGCCGGCCCGGTGCCCGAGCCGTGGTGCCCGGGTGTGCACTGTACGGTCGGCCCGAGCTCCACCGTGTTGTGGAAGCCGGCCTCCACCCGGGCGTGCGTGAGCAGATGCGGCACGCCGCCGAACCGGCGGGTCAGGAACGCGATCAACCCTCGTTCCAGCGGTTCGAAGAGTGGCTGGGTCCAGCCGCGCACCTCGCGGTTGTCGGCTTCGACCGAGACCGCCATCACCCGGAAGTAGCGCGGCGGGACGTGTTCGATGGTCCGGTCGCCGATGGCCCAGCCGGGCAGCCCGCGCAGCGGCACCAGCCGGCCGTGGAGGTCGTGGCGTGTGCGTTCCGCGGTGAACCAGGAACGCACCTCGGTGTCGTCGTGCCGGGCCACCGCATCGCCGAAGGCCACCGGCGCGCAGGCCAGTACCGTACGGGTGTCCATGTTGATCAGGTTGTCGACCTGCATCAGACGGCCGATCTGGCCGAGGGTGAGCCAGCAGAAGTCCGCGCCGGCGTCGACCGGGGCGCCAGTCTCGACGATCATGTTCCGGTTCGTCTTGTGGTGGAACCAGGACCCGTGCTCCGACTGCAGCACGTCGGTGAGCGGCCGGCCGCGATGCGGATCGGTGAAGAGCTCCAGGTGGCGCACCGGCGCCCCCCGGTGCGCCCCGGTGTAGTTGCTGCGGGTGGCCTGAACCGTCGGCGAGAGCTGCACCGGTGTCGGGTTGCCGGGCTCGGCCTTGGCCTGCAGGAGGAAGTGCAGAACGCCGTCGAACTCGGTGGCGACGATGCCCAGGATGCCCACCTCGGGCTGGTTGATGATCGGCTGCCACCACTCCAGGTGCGGCGACCCACCGGTGCGTACGTGCAGGCCCTCCACAGTGAAGAAACGGCCGCTGTGGTGCACCAGGTTGCCGGTGCCCGGAGCGAACCCCCAACCGTCCAACTCCTGGAACGGGATCGGCGTCACCCGGAACCGCTGGGCGCGTGCCCGCTCCGCCAGCCAGCCCGGCACGTCCGTCGTACGGATGGCCGCGCCGGCCTCGGTCTCGGCCGCCGAGCGAGCCAGGCGTTGCGCCAGCCCGTCGTCCTCACGCGGGCGCAGCCGGAGCGCCGCCCCCGGCGCGCTCATGCGGCCAGCTCGATCCGGGTGTCGTCACCGATCACCAGCCGGTGCGCGAGGCCGTCGCCCGCACTGACCGTCGCGGCGCGCCCGATCAGCGACCGGGCCAGTGGCGGCACCGCCGAGATGGTGGCACCAGCGAGCACCACCGAGTCGGCCACGTTGCACCGACGCAGGACGCAGTCCGGGCCGACGGCGGTGAACGGCCCCACCATGCTGTCCTCCACGAGGGTTCCCGCCCCGATGACGGCCGGGCCGTCGATGCGGGAGCGCACCACCCGGGCGCCGGGCTCGACGACGACCTGCCCGGTCAGGATGCTGGCCGGGTCGACGTCGCCGGCGATGCCGGGCGTCAGGTCGGCCAGCATCCGGCGATTGCAGTCGAGCAGGTCGTCGACCTGCCCGGTGTCCTTCCAGTAGCCGTCGTAGACGCTGGCGCGTACGTCCGCGCCGGAGGCGAGGAGCCACTGGACCGCGTCGGTGATCTCCAGCTCCCCGCGGGTGCTCGCGTCGATGGCGGCCACCGCCTCGTGCACCGCCGCCGTGAAGAAGTAGACGCCGATCATCGCCAGATCGCTGCGCGGCCGGGCCGGCTTCTCCACCACCCGCAGCACCGTGCCGTGCGGGTCGAGCTCGGCGACGCCGAACTCCTGCGGGTCGCTGACCTTGTGCACCACGATCTGGGCGGCCGGGCGGTGCACGCGGAAGTCGGCGGCGATGTCGGCGACACCGTCGGGCAGCACGTTGTCGCCCAGGTACATGACGAAGTCGTCGTCGCCGAGGAAGGAACGTGCCAGCCGGACGCAGTCCGCGAGCCCGCGCGGCTGGTCCTGGTGCAGGTACGTGATCGGTACGCCGAAACGCCGGCCGTCGCCCAGCGCCGTCCTGATGTCGGGCCCCCACCGACCGACCACCACCCCGATCTCGGTGACGCCGAGGCCGCTGACGGTTTCCAGCACCAGTTCCAGTACCGGTCGATTGGCCACGGGGAGCAGTTGTTTCGGCATGGAATGACTGAGCGGGCGGAATCGCGTGCCGGAACCGCCCGACAGGACCAGAGCCTTCACCGTGGAAATTCCTTTCCTTGCAGGAAGTGTGGACGCTCGTTCAGTGGCGTCCGGCGACGAATTCCCGGATGGTCCGCCCGACGTGGAGGATCATGTCGTCGGTGATGCCGGGATAGACGCCGATCCAGAAGGTGCCGTGCACCACCGCGTCGCTGTTGGACAGGTCACCGGCGACCCGGAACTCGACATCCCGGTAGGCCGGGTGCCGGGTCAGGTTGCCGCTGAACAGCAGCCGGGTACGGATCTGCCGCTCCTCCAGGTGTTGCTGCAGCTCACCGCGGCCGAACGGTGCGTCAGGCGTGACGGTGAGCGCGAACCCGAACCAGCTCGGGTCCGAGCCCGGTGTGGGACGCGGCAGCAGCAGTCCCGGCACTCCGTCGAGCTCCTCGCGCAGCCGCTGCCAGTTCTTGCGCCGGGCCTCACCGAACGCCTGGATCCGCTCCAGCTGGCTCAGCCCGAGCGCCGCCTGCAGGTCGGTCGCCTTCAGGTTGTAGCCGACCTGCGAGAACGTGTACTTGTGGTCGTAACCGGCCGGCAGTGTGCCGAGCTGCCAGTCGAACCGCTTCTTGCAGCGGTTGTCCTCCCCGGGCTCGCACCAGCAGTCGCGCCCCCAGTCCCGGAAGGACTCCACGAGGTGGGCCAGTTCCACGCTGTCGGTGAGCACGCAGCCGCCCTCGCCCGTGGTGATGTGGTGGGCCGGATAGAAACTGACAGTGCTGAGGTGGCCGAACGTGCCGGTGAGCCGCCCGCGGTACAGCGAGCCGACCGCGTCGCAGTTGTCCTCGATGAACCACAGCCCGTGCCGCTCGGCCAGGTCGGCGATCTCGGCCGCCTCGAACGGGTTGCCGAGCGCGTGGGCGATCATGACGGCGCGGGTGCGTGGCCCGATCGCTGCGGCCACCCGCTCCGCTGTGGTGTTGTACGTGCCGAGTTCCACGTCGACGAACACCGGTATCAGACCGTTCTGCACGATCGGGTTCACGGTGGTGGGAAAGCCCGCGGCCACCGTGATGACCTCGTCGCCGGGCCGCAGACGCCGGTCTCCCAGCTCCGACGCGCGTAGCGCGGACAGGGCCAGCAGGTTGGCCGACGATCCCGAGTTGACCAGGTGGGCCTTGCGGAGGCCGAAGTACCGCGCGAAGGAGCGCTCGAACCGCAGCGCGTGGAACCCCGCGGCGATCCGCATGTCCATCGCCGCCTCGACCAGCGCCAGCCGGTCTTCGGCTTCGAGCACCGCGCCGGACGACAGCACCGGCGTGACGCCCGGAACGAACTCCTGGTCGTCCGGTGTGCGTTCGTTGTGATAGGCCCGGACCAGGTCCAGGATCATTGCCTTGAGGTCCGGGGTCATGGTGTGCTCGCCTCCTGCGCGGGATGGCCGGGGAACGGGTGGGACCGGGCGGCCTGCCAGATCCCGAGCAGCGTCTCGGGCAGCTTCCGGCGCGCCGACCAGCCGAGCACCGTGTACGCCCGGCGGGTGTCGGCCCGCTGCCAGTCGCCGTCGGCGGAGCGCGCGCCGGTCGTCGGCGCCGGCCGCAGCTCCAGTCGGTAGGGGACACCGCTGACCTCGGCGAGCGCCCGGACCAGTTCCTCTGCGGTCCGGGTGACACCCGACCCGATGTTGAACAGCCCGGGAGCGATCTGCCGTGCCGTGCCGGCGGCCAGGACGGCGTCGGCGGCGTCGCGTGCGTCCACGTAGTCGCGGTACTGCGCCAGGTCGGTCAGCTCCAGGTGTGCTGTCGTACCGGCCCGGTGCGCCGCCACCAGCCGGTTCACCGTCCGGCCCAGCACGCTGACCGGTGACATGCCGGCGCCGATGACGTTGAACAGCCGCAGCACCACCGCCTCGACGCCGTGCCGGGCAGCGAGGCGGCGTACCAGTTCGGTGCCGGCCAGCTTCGACCGTCCGTACGCGCTGCGCGGTGCGGCCGGGGAGTCCTCGGTCAGGGCTGTCGGCGGTGGCTGCGGCGCGTACTCCAGCGACGAACCGAGATGCACCAGCCGGGCGTCGGCACCGGCCTCGGCCACGGCCCGCACCACGAGTCCGGCGAGTTCGACGTTGGCGGCGGTGAGCCGGTCGGGCTCCGGCCGCCAGATCTCACCGGCGGCGTTGACCACCACGCCGGGCCGCGCCGCGCGGATCGCCTCGGTCAGCGACCGGGTCGCGACCTCGGGCCGGCGCCCGGCCACGACCACGTCCCAGCCGGCCGAGGTCAGCCGGTCACGGACGTGCCGGCCCAGCAGACCCGTGCCGACCACCAGGGCGCGGCCGGTCACGGCTCGCCCAGGCCGGCCGCCCGGCGGATGGTGTCGACCAGCCGCGCGTGCCCCAGTGATCACCCCCTTTCTCGCCGGCACGGAGATCGACGAGCCGTTCGAACTGTGGTCGTGAGCCGGGTCGGCGGGCAGAGTGTGGGAATGAGGAGCG
>NZ_JBEYSL010000075.1:0-18118 GCF_040642735.1 Micromonospora sp. NPDC047753
CACCCTCTTCCCCCACCCGCCCCTCTTCCTATCAACCGCCCCCCGTGGTGGTGTTCCACCCGTGGGGCGCGCTGCTCCTTGATGAGCAGCGCGCGGGTGCGAAACTCCGGGTCGTCGCTGGCCTGGTACTTCTCGGAGATCGCCTTGATGGACTCGGCCTCGATGCGGGCCTGCGCCGGGTCGTAGACGCCGCAGGGGAGGTCGCAGTGCGCGCTCGCGACGGTGCGTGGGCGGAGAAGGCGGGACAGGAACATCGGAATCCCTTCGACGGTGGCGTTCGGCCGACGTACGTCCGGGCGCGGCGGCCCGGACGTGATCATCTAGGGACGCTAGAACTTCAACCGCACTTCATGTCAAGACCGGGTCGATGGCTGGCCCTGTTTCCGGATGAGCGTCAGCAGGGCCGCGTGCGTCCGCTCGTCCGCGGCCACCACGAGACCGTCGCCACCGGTGTGCAGGGGCTGACCGTCGAGCCCGGTGGCCACGCAGCCGGCCGCCTCGCAGAGCGCGATTCCGGCCGCGAAGTGGACGCTGTTGCGCAGGTCGTGGCGGTCGGTCACATAGGCGGCGCGGCGGCCGGCGGCGACCCAGGCCACGGCCAGGCTGGTGGAGACCACCCGGGGCCGGAACTGGTCGACGAAGCCCTCGTCGGCGAGCAGACGGGCGGCCAGGAAGACGTCCCGATTGGGAAAGGGCGGGTCGAGGTTCAGGTCGACAAGCGTCGACTCGGCCGACGGGACGAGTCGCTCGTCCGTCCCCGCAACCCCCCGGACGTACGCGGCGGTGCCGTCGGTCCAGAACACCTCATCGGCGAACGGGTCCACCGACGCCGCCACTGTGACGTCCGGCCCGACCCGCAGGGCGACGTTGACCGAGGCCAGCATGGTCCGCGCGGCGAAGTTCAACGTCCCGCACAGCGGGTCGACCAGCCAGGTGCGCCCGTTGTCGCCGGCACCCGTGCGCCCGCTCTCCTCGGCCACCACGGCGTCGTCCGGACGCGCCGCGCGCAGGACGTCGATGATGGCGTGCTCGGCCTCCATGTCGGCGGCCGTGGCGAAGTCGCCGGCGGTCTTCATGACGCGCGTCAGTGCTGAGCCGTACCGGGAGCCGACGACTGCGGCTCCAGCTTCGGCCGCCTCGATGGCCAGCGCCTGGTCTGTGATCGACATGCCCGAACCATAGGAGCCGAGTGCAATGTCGATGACAGCCCCGCATCCGGGCCGTGGGTCACCGGGCAGGTCAGTCCGACAGTTCGATGATCGGTAGTTGACTGACGACTGCCGTCAGGATCATGGGAGCGTCGCCGTCACACTGGTTGACCGAGACCGCGACCCACCGCCCCTCGGTCACGGTCGGCCCCCACACGGTCAGGTCGCCGTAGCAGTCCAGGTCACAGAGCGACTGGAACAGCGCCGGCATGGGTTCACCGGCCTGGTCCCGAAACAGCGGCACCCGCATGGAGACAGTGCGGTGCGCGCCCCACCTCTGGGTCAACTCCGCTACGACGAGGGCCAGGTTCGCCTCGGCGGTCTCCTCTGCCTGGTTCCATTCGGCGCCGTACACACCCGTCAGGGCGTCGCTCTCCCAGAGCGGGGCGATCCGAAAACCCTCGCCCCGGGTGCCGGTCCACTCACCGGTGACCGGGTCCCCCTCGCTGACCGGCACGCCACCTGTGGGCAGCTCCGCGGCGAGCAGGGATTCGATGTCGGAGACCGTCCGACCCGTGTCGAACACCTCGCCGGCCCGGCCGGTCATCGGGGGACTCGTCGTACCGCCGCCGGCCCACATCGCATCGTCCGCACCACCTGTCTCCGTCGGCTCCGGCCCTCCATCATCGCACCGTGAGCGAGCCGACGAGGGGGCAGGCGTCGGTCAGGAGACCGCTGTCCGCACCAGCTCGGTGAGCTTCTTCTCCACGGTCGGGCTCCACTGCTGCAACGCGTACGCCACCGGCCAGAAATCCCCGTCGTCGAGGTTGGCCGGGTCCTGGAAGCCCACTGTCGAGTACCGGTAGTTGAACTTGCCGGAGTCCTGGAAGAAGACGACGATCTTGCCGTCCTCGTTCGCGTAGGCGGGCATCCCGTACCAGGTCTTCGGCGTCAGCCCCGGGGCGGCGGCGGTCACCGTCACGTGCACCCGCTCGGCGAGCGCGCGGTCCTCCGGCTCCATCTGCGCGATCCGGTCGAGGATCGCTTGCAGCCCGTCCGCCTTCTTGGCACCCTTCTTGCCCTCGGCGCGCAGCTCGTCGGCGCGCTCCTTCATCGCGGCCCGCTCCTCGGCGCTGAAGCCGTCGGACCCGGTCGTGGTGGTCTTCGCGGACATTCTCGGGCTTCCTCTCGTCGTCTGGCCCGGCGCGCTGCCGACTGCCTGGGGAAAGGCTAGGCCGGGCGGCGCTCGCGAGCTTCTCGATTCCTGATCGTTCGGCGACCGTCCTCCTGCCGGTGAGGTGCCGCTGCGGGGTGACCTCGGCCTCTCGAAGGTGCTCACCAACCCGACCGGTGGCTAGGTTGCTGGGCGAGGGCGAGCGTTCCGGGGGGAACCAGACATGAGCACCACCGCCGACCAGATGGCGACCGCGTACTTCGACGCGATCCAACTCCTCTGCCAGGTGACGCCGAAGGGCTGGTACGCCGAGCGGGGCACCGCTCGCGCGGGGCTCACCCACGCCAGCGTTCCGACGCTCAACGGGGTCCTCGAGACGGCCACCGAGCCGGATCTCGCGGCCATCGACGAGTTGGCGACCGAGGTCAGCCGGCAGACACCGCGCTGGTCGATCATCATTCGCGGTGCGGCGAGCGACGATGTCGCCCAACTGGCGGCCCGGCACGGGCTGCGCGGACGCAGCGACCTCCCCCTGATGGCGTGCGCCACCGACGACATCGTGTTCCGGGCCGGCTCGACCCCGCAGGCACTGGTCCGCCGGGTCGGAGCCGCCGAGAGCGACAGGTACACCGACGCCCTCACCCGGAGCTTCGAGGCGCCCGACGGCGTCTTCGGCCCGCTGATGGGCGGCGCGGTGCTCGATACCGACGCCATCAGCGGGTATCTGGCCGAGGAGTCCGGCAGCCCGGTCGGCACCGGGCTCGGCATTCGCACCTCCGGCGTGATCGGGGTGTTCAACATCGCCGTCGTACCGTCCGCCCGGGGCCGCGGCCTGGGCCGGGCGCTCACCGAGGCGGCGGTGCGCGACGGCGTCGCCGCCGGCGCGGACGCCGCGTACCTGCACGCCAGCCCGATGGGTCGACCGCTCTACGAGGCGATGGGCTTCGCGCTCGTGGAGACCTGGACCGTGTTCCAGGCGGCCTGACCGACGCGACCGGCCAGAAGAAGAGGAAGACCTGTGAGCTTCAGCGAGAACGTCCGCTCGGCCTTCCGGCGGGGCGAGACCGACGCCGTGGTGCGGATGAGCGAGGCCGAGATCGAGCGGGCCCAGGCGGCCGGCGACCTGGCGGGCGAGGTGGAGGCCCGCTACAGCCTCGCCCGGGTCGCCATTCGCGGCGGTGACCTGCCTGGTGGCGAGGCACGGGCCCGGGAAGCTCTCGCGGTGGCGCTGCGCTCCGGCGACCGGGCACTGGAGGAACGACCGAGGCACGTGCTGGCCGCCGTCGCGAGGATGTCCGGTGACCTGCTCCGCGCCCGGGACCTGTACCGGGAGAGCATCGCGCTCAACGAGGCGCTCGGCCAACCCAGGACGGTCAACTCCGAATTCCACAACCTCGCGTTCTGCGAGCTGGGGCTGGGCAACCTGGACGTGGCCCGTACGCTGTTCGCCGAGAACCGCGAGCGGGTGTTCCACAACGGCTGGGCCGACTTCGTGCCGTACGTCTGCGTCGCGGGCGCCGCGCTCGCGACCGCCGAGGGGGACCACTCCCGCGCGGCCAGGATGATCGGCGTCGCCGATGCCGCGTTCGCGGCACTCGGCCAGGTGCCGGACCCGGACGACGCCGCGGACCTCGCCAGGATGCGCGCCGCCGCCACCGAGGCGCTGGGCCCGGCCAACTTCGACCGGGAGTACGCCGTGGGCCGGCACCAGGAGCCCAGGGCGGCCTTCGGCGCCTAGGCGGCCTCGGGTGAGGTCGAGGCTCGGGCAGCGGTGATGATCCGTCCCCGCTCCGACTCCGGGAAGCGGTCGAGCATGGCGCGTACCTCGTCGGCGCTCACGTTGGCGCCGAACAGCTCGCTGCCCGGTTCGAGTCGTACCCCCTCGGCCAGTGGGCCGGCGACGACCGGGTCGAAGCCGAGCGCGTCGACCAGGGCCGCGACCTCGGTGAGGCCGGCGTCCTCGTCGCCGGCGATCGCGATGGCCTTGCGGCCGGTCGCCCCCGCCGGCCGGGCCTCGTCCTCCAGGTCGTGATAGCCCATGTGGTTGAACGCCTTGACGACGCGTGAGCCGGACAGGAACGCCTGGACTGTCTCGCTCGACGAGGTCCGCGGGTTGGTGAGGTCGTCGCGGATGCCGTCGATCTCCCACCAGTAGTTCATGGCATCGACGACGAGCTTGCCGCGTAACGCCTCGGCGGGAACGCTGCGGTACTTGCCCAGGGGCAGGGCGAGGATGACGACGTCGGCGTCGGCCGCCGCGTCGACCGCCGTGGTGGCCTCGGCCCCCGGGGCGAGGACCTCGACGGTGAGGGCGATCTTCGCCGGGTCGCCGGAGCCGGCCACCCGTACCCGGTAGCCGGCGGCGACGGCGAGCCGGGCGAGCACAGTGCCCACCTTGCCGGCCCCGAGAATGCCGAGGGTCGTGGGCCGGCTCCGGTCGTTGTCGTTCATGTCGTCCTCTCGCTGGGGAAGTGCTGATCAGGCCAGCAGTTCGCGGACCATGGGGATCACCTTCGAGCCGTAGAGTTCCACCGCGCGCATCCGGGCGCTGACCGGTTGCGCGCCGGCCGAGTAGATGAGGTCGAACCGGCCGACGCCGAGGCTGCGGATGGCACGGGCCATCCGGCGGGCCACCGTCTCCGGTGAGCCGATGTAGAGGGAGCCGTTCTCCACCTCGGAGTCGAACTCCTGACGGCGGATCGGGGGCCAGCCCCGCAGTTTGCCGATCCGGTCCCGCATGATCCGGTAGTGCGGCCAGTAGATCTCCTTGGCCTGCTCGTCGGTGTCGGCGATGAAGCCCGGCGAGTGCATGCCGACCGGGTGCGCTGTGGTGCCGAGCTGATCGGCGGCCCTGCGGTACAGGTCGATGTAGGGCGCGAAGCGCTCGGGGGCGCCGCCGATGATGGCGAGCATGAGCGGCAGCCCGTACTGGGCGGTGCGGACGACCGACTGCGGCGAGCCACCCACACCGACCCAGGTGTCCAGGTGACCCGACTCGGTCTTCGGGAACACGTCGGCGTTCTCGAGCGGGGCACGCAGGGTGCCGCTCCAGGTGACCGGCTTCTCGTCGAGCAACTTGACGAACAGTTCGATTTTCTCCTCGAACAGCGTGTCGTAGTCGCGGAGGTCGTAGCCGAAGAGGGGGAACGACTCGGTGAACGAGCCGCGACCGAGGATGACCTCGGCTCGGCCGTTCGACAGCGCGTCCACTGTGGCGAAGCGCTGGAACACCCGTACCGGGTCGTCGGAACTCAGCACTGTCACGCCGGAGGCCAACCGGATCCGCGAGGTGCGGGTGGCGATTCCGGCCAGCACCGTCTCCGGTGTGGAGACCGAGTACTCGGGCCGGTGGTGCTCGCCCAGGGCGATGACGTCGACCCCGAGTTGGTCGGCGAGCACGGCCTCGTCGACGACCTGCCGGATCGCCGCCGCGTGGGAGACGAGTTTGCCGTTGTCGTCCTCCGGTACGTCGCCGAACGTGTCCAGGCCGAACAGCAGATCAGACATGGTTGGGCTCCTTAGCCAGCAGCTCCCGGACCCGCGGCGCGACCTCACTGCCCAGCAGTTGGATGGTGCGCGCCCGTGCCTCGCGGGGCAGGTGCATGATGTCGTACTTCAGGTCGAAGCGGCTCAGTCGCAGGTCGCGAGCGACAGTGGCGATCTTCTGCGCCACCGTCTCGGGCGAACCGACGAAGAGCGCCCCGTGGTCGATTTCCGCCTCGTAGCGCGCGCGGTCCGGTTTGTAGAAGCCGCGTTCCGCGGCCAGGGCCGCCACCACCGGCTGCCAGTACCGCCACCACGTCTCCACCGCCTCCTCGTCGGTGTCTGCGACAAGGCCGAGTGAGTGCTGCCCGATTGGCTGCAGGGTATGCCCGAATTGTTCGAGCGCTCTGGTGTAGAGGTCGACGTGACCGGCGAAGCGTTGGGGCCGTCCGCCGATGATTGCGAGCATGAGCGGCAGCCCGTGCCGGGCGGCGCGGATCACCGAGTTCGGGCTTCCCCCGACACCGATCCAGGTCGGGATGCCGCCCGGCTGCATCCGTGGGTGCAGCCGCTGTGCGGCCAGTGGGCTCCGTACCGTGCCGGACCAGGTGACCGGTTCGTCCTGTTGAAGCCGCAGGAAGAGGTCCAGCTTCTCCTCGAACAACCGCTCGTAGTCGGCCAGGTCGTACCCGAACAGCGGAAACGACTCGGTTGCGGATGCCCGGCCAAGGACGATCTGGGCGCGGCCGTCGGAGACGGCGTCCAGCGTGGAGAACTCGTGGTAGAGCCGTACCGGGTCGTTGGTGCTGAGCACGGTGACCGAGGTGCCGAGGCGAATTCGCTCGGTCGCCGTCGCGACTGCCGCCAGCAGCACCGGTGTCGCCGAGTCGTTGTGGCCCTCGCGGTAGTGCTCACCGACGCTGAACACGTCGAGTCCGGCCGACTCGGCGAGCCGTGCCTCGTCCACGAGTAGCCGTACGGTCTCGGCGTCGCTCAGGACCCGGTCGCCGTCGGTGGCCACCTCCCCGAACGAGTTGAGCCCCAGCTCGAAGTCTGCGGCTGCCATCGTCTCCTCCTCGGTGCAATCCGCCGGCGACCCACGGAAGCAGGCCTACCGGTTGACGTGTCAATGATGCTAACTTGGCGATTGACACGTCAATTCCCGGGAGAGTGAGATGACGGAGGCCACACCCGGCGGGCGGGGCGGACGCCAACTTCCCACCGCCGACGAGCTACGCATCTGGCGGGACTTCATCGAGACGACGGCAGCGCTCGGCTCCCGGCTCGAGTCCCGCCTACAGGGCGACTCCTCGCTCTCGACCGGAGACTACGCAGTGCTCCTCGCTCTCAGTGAGGCTGAGGGCGAGGCGATGCGGTCGTCCGAACTCGCCTCGCACATCGGGTGGGAGCGGAGCCGGCTCTCCCACCACCTCGGGCGGATGGAGCGGCGTGGCCTCATCCGCCGCCAGGAGTGCGCCACGGTTCCCCGTGGGGCGGAGGTGCTGCTCACGAAGGCCGGCGGCGAGGCGTTCAGGGGAGCCACCTTTCCCCACCTGCGCGCCATCCGGGAGTTCTTCGTCGACGCCCTCACGCCGGAGCAGATCGTCGCGGCCGGCGAGATCGCCTCGGCGCTGCGAGCGCAGCTCGACTCCCTGGGCAAAGGTTGATCACCGCCGATCGATAGCCGCGAGTGCGCAAGCGATTGCCGAGAGCTACGCCCGGGCGGTCCAATCCTCCAGAAAAAGCCTGCTCCGCCGCCTGGCAGGTATGTCCATGAGGGAGGCCGCCACCGCAGAGGCCCGCCGCGTTCGACCGGGCCAACCCGGCCCCGGGCGTACGGAGTCGGTGCTGCCGGAGCTGCGGGAGATGTGGTGGGTCCGTACCGGTGTGGTGGCCGCGACGCCCGGCAGGATCGCATCGAGGCCGCCGCCGGCCGCGCCGTCGCCCACGACATGATCAACGAACTTCCACTTGGGTACGAGACCGGATCTTCGTCCTGCACCACGACGCGAACCTGGCCGAGGGCAGCCAGCACACCTGAACCGTCCAGTCGGACCTTCTCCCGCTCATTCGCGGGAGGCTAGGCTTCGGCCCATGTCAGGGTGGCGGGGCCGGACGGCGGACGTGCTCCTGGTGCCCGCCGTGGGTCTGGTCGCCGTCGTCGGCCTGGTGGTGCAGTCGCGCGGCATCGCCACCGTCGCCGAGTGGGCGGCGCTGCTGGTGGTGCTGCTCTCCACCGGCGCGCTGTACGTCCGCCGACGTCACCCGGTGCCGGTGGGCGTCGTGGCGCTGACCGCCATTGGCGCGTACGGGGCGTTGCTGCACCGGCCCGGCCCGATCATGCTGGTGTTCGTCGTCGCGCTCTACACCGTCGTCGACGAGGGACATCTCGCGGTCGCCATCGGGCTCGGTCTCGCCTCGGTGATCGCCTTCGCCGTGGCGGACAGCTACAACCGCTCCCCGAACACCATGAACGGGGCGACGCTGCTGCACGCCGGTTGGCTCGTCGCGGTCATCGTCGGCGTGACCCGCAACCGCCGCGCCTACCTCGCCGAGGCGCAGGCCCGAGCGGTCGTCGCCGAGCAGCGGATGGAGGAGGAGGCCCGACGACGGGCCACCGAAGAGCGGCTGCGCATCGCCCGGGAGCTGCACGACGTGCTCGGCCACCACCTGTCGTTGATCAACGTGCAGGCCAGCGCCGCGTTGCACCGACCCGACCCGGTCCGGTCCGAACAGGCCCTCACCGCGATCAAACAGACCAGCAAGGAGACGTTGAGTGAGTTGCGCGCGACGCTGGGCGCACTGCGGCAGGCCCCGGCGGTCATGCCCGCACCCGGTCTGAACCGCCTCGGTGATCTGATCAGGACGGCCGCTCGGCCGGAGTTGGAGATCCGTACCGAGCTGGCCGAGACGCGGTCGCTACCGCCGGAGGTCGATCTGGCGGTGTATCGGATCGTTCAGGAGGCGCTCACCAACGTGGCGCGTCACGCGCGTGCCACCACCGCAGTGGTCCGGGTCCGGCCCGATCACGACGACGTGCTCGTGGAGGTCGAGGACGACGGCGCCGGTCAGCCGGGTTCGCCGGGCAGCGGGATCCTCGGAATGCGGGAGCGGGCCCTGGCACTCGGCGGGTCGTTGACCACTGGCGCGCAGCCGGACGGGGGCTTCCGGGTCCGCGCCCGGCTGCCGATGCGACCCGACCCGGCACCGGTGGGGGAGCAGATGTGATCCGGCTGCTCCTCGTCGACGACCAGACCCTCGTACGCGCCGGCTTCCGGTCCATCCTCGACGGTGAGGACGGTCTCCAGGTGGTCGGCGAGGCCGCCGATGGATTCGAGGCGGTGCGGCTGGCCCGGCACCTGCGACCCGATGTCGTCCTCATGGACATCCGGATGCCCGGGCTCGACGGCCTGGCCGCCACCGGTGAGATCGTCGCGCACTCCGATGCTCGCGTCATCATCCTGACCACGTTCGACCTGGACGATTACGTCTACGGCGCGCTGCGTGCCGGTGCCAGCGGCTTCCTGGTCAAGGACACCGAGCCAGCGGAGTTGATCCACGGAGTGCGGGTGGTGGCCCGGGGTGACGCGTTGATCGCGCCGTCGATCACCCGGCGGTTGATCGCCGAGTTCGCGGCCCGGGCCAAACATCCCGACCCCGGGCCGCGACTGAGCGTGCTCACCGAGCGGGAGCGTGAAGTGCTGACGCTGGTCGCCGCCGGCCTCTCCAACGACGAGATCGCGGCACGGTTGGTGCTGAGCCCGGCGACCGCCAAGACACATGTCAGCCGGATCATGACCAAGGCCCATGCCCGGGACCGAGCCCAGTTGGTGATCCTCGCCTATGAGTCCGGTCTGACCGTGCCGGGTTGGCTCGCTCGCTCCTGAGTCAGCCCGCCAGGCGGCCGGTGCGGCGCGCGCGAACCAGGGCCAGCCCGCCGAGCACCACCGCGGCCAGTCCGACCGCGAGCGCCACATAGGCCCCGCCTCGCCCGTTGCCCGTGCCGATGCCACTGTCGGCGGTGGCCGCCACCAGCCCGCCGAGGGCCATACCGATCAGCCCCGTCGCCAGGGCCAGGACGGCTCCGAGGCTCCCCGAGCCGGTGCCGAGCCGACTGGCGGGGCGGGCCACTGCCAGTCCTCCGATGATCGTGCCGGCCAGCCCCAGCAGGACGGCCACAGCGGCCCCGAAACGCCCGGAACTCATGGATAGAGCAGTGGCTGCGCTTGGCTGGGCGGACACGTGCGCGGCTGCCGGTACGGCCAGCTCGATCCCCGCGAGCGGGGCGGCTACGGCGGCGGCGAACAGGTGACTGACAGACATCGTGGATCCCCTCGGTCGCATGGCGAATACAGGTGGCAGCCTAGGAAGCAACCAGCTGGTGAGTCGTCATGCCGGAGTTGCCGATGGGCCTACCACCCGGGATGTACGCGTCCGGCACCTCGTACCGCCTCAGTTGTCCGGCGGGTACGAGGTGCGCGCTCACGCCACGTCGTCATCACCCGATGCGGGCTCCAGCACCACCACTGTCGTCTCCGACGATCGCCGTGCCGCGTGGGCGTCGAAGTTCTTGTCGGCCGCGCGCCACAGTGGCCACAGTCGCGACCGTTCGTCGTCGGTGGCGACGCGACCGCGCACCAGCCGGCGCCCGTCGGCCAGCTCGACGGACGCGTCCGGATGGGCCTGGAGGTTGAGCCACCAGGCGGGGGCACCCTCGCCCCACCCGTTCATCGCCACCCCGACCAGGTTCGGGCCATCCTCGAAGTACGCGATGATGACGCTGCGCTGTTGGCCGGTGCGGCGACCGGTCGTGGTCAGGCGCAACGTGCCCCACCGGTGCTCGCGCGGTCGCCACAGC
Source organism: Micromonospora sp. NPDC047753 (assembly GCF_040642735.1). Lineage (NCBI taxonomy): Bacteria > Bacillati > Actinomycetota > Actinomycetes > Micromonosporales > Micromonosporaceae > Micromonospora > Micromonospora sp. NPDC047753. Next base: position 10,664 of record NZ_JBEYSL010000075.1, read on the forward strand.
CCGACCCGGCTGCCGCTGACCCGGTACATGCCCCGGTGCACCGACCAGGCCAGCCGGATGAACCACCGCGGCGGAAGCCACGGCGCCTTCGTCTCCTGACCGTCCGACATGACGACCTCCTCCACCGACCAACGCTGATGGCCCGGGTGGCTGCTTCACACTGTCGCGATTGCCACTGTGGACCGGAATCCCCAAGTCTTCCGGCGCGAGCGCGACTCGCGTCGAGGTGTCCATGATTCGACCGAGGATCGAACCGATCGGTGGAAGCCCGCGTCGGAACGGGCGGGTTACCGCTGCCAGGCGTCGATGGCGCGTACGCCGTCGCGGACGACCCGGTCCAGGATGGCGGGGTTGCCGCTGGTGCCCTCCCACCCCTGGTCGTCGAAGACCGTCACCGTGCTGTCGACGCGGGCCACCGCGATCTGGCTGGACGCGGTGTCGCCGGTGCGTTCGCCGTTCAGGCTCGTCTCGGGCCACGTCCGGGTCAGCAGCAACGCCTCGTCGCCGACCCCGGGCAGCGCCTTACTCTTGACGGTGACGCGGTTTCCGGACTGGTCGTACGAGGGGCACGCCTGCACGGCGGTGCGGAGCCGGCTCAGGTAACCCGGGGCGCCGTCGCCGTCGAAGGTGAAGATGGTCTGGTGGATCATTCCCTGCGGCACGTTGCTGGAGGGCTCGCCGGCCTTCTGGTAGGTGACCGTCATCGCGGCGCTCGCGGTGACCTGCCGGCCGCCGGTGCCGAACTCGTTGCCGCACAGCTTCGGCAACGCCTCCTCGACAGGCGTCGTCCGTCGCGGGGACTTCCGTAGTTCGGCGGGCAACTCGACGAAGGCCGAGGTCGGGATCGTCACCGGGGTGCTCGCGCTCGGCGATGGCGGATCTGTCGGGGGCACTGACGTCGACGCGGTGGCCGGTGCCGTGGTCGCCGGGGCAGAGCCGGGCGGATCCTCGGTGGCGGTGCAGGCAGCGGCCAGCGTGACGGCGCCGAGCAGCGCCAGCGCGCGTCGTGTACGGGCCATCGGCAGTGGTGCGTGTCGGCTCATCATCACCCCTTGTCTGTCCCGATGCAGTTCCCTGGGCCGAGTCGACCGAAACGACCAGGCGACGTTTCGGGCATCGCCCGGACCACGGGAATTGGCGTGTCGTCGCGTCGGCCGGGCCGCTAGGCTGCCCGGCATGACCAGCGTGATCGCTCAGTGCACCGGACTGTCGTGTGACGTCCAGGTCGGTGCGGGGCGACGCCGGCGATCCGTCGCCCGCCCGCGCTGACCTGTTACCTGCGACCGGCGGATCGAGCCGCCGGTCGTTCACTGGTCGTCCTCGGTCCGCCCGTATCTCCCCGTCAACGGCTCGCGTGGCAGCGCGGGTCCGAGCGAGATCGGCGTACTCATGGATCTTGAGAAGTTGTTGTCCGACCGGCTGGCACCGGCGTTCGCGGCGGTGGCCGGTGGCCCGGTCGATCCGCTCGTGCGGCGGTCTCCGCGTGCGGACTTCCAGTCCGACGCGGCGCTGGCGCTGGCCCGGCGGCTCGGCCGCCCGCCGCGCGACATCGCCGCGGCGGTGCTGGCGCGCGCGGTGCTCGACGACGTCGGGGTGTCGGCGGAAGTGTCCGGGCCGGGCTTTCTCAACCTGACGGTTGCCGACCGGGCCCTGGCCGACCTGGTCGCCGGGCTGGCCGGTGACGCCCGGCTCGGCGTGCCGTCGACGGGGACGCCGCAGACAGTGGTGGTCGACTACTCGGCGCCCAACGTGGCGAAGGAGATGCACGTCGGGCACCTCCGCTCCACGGTCATCGGCGACGCGGCGGTGCGGCTGCTGGACTGGCTCGGGCACCGGGTGGTGCGGGTCAACCACCTGGGTGACTGGGGGACACCGTTCGGCATGCTGATCGAGCACCTGATCGACCTCGGCGAGGCCGAAGCCGCGCAGAACCTGTCGATGGGGGACCTGGACACCTTCTACCGGTCAGCCCGGGTGAAGTTCGACGCCGACGAGGCGTTCCAGGAACGGTCGCGGCTGCGGGTGGTCGCGTTGCAGCGTGGTGACGAGCGGACCCGCCGGTTGTGGCGGCTGCTGGTGACGCAGTCGGAGCGGTACTTCCTGACCGTGTACGACCTGCTCGACGTGACCTTGTCCGCTGCCGACTTCCGGGGCGAGAGCGCCTACAACGACCTGCTCGCGGGCGTCGTCGACGACCTGGACCGGCTGGGGCTGCTGCTGCCCAGCGGTGGCGCCGAGTGCGTCTTTCCGCAGGGGTTCATCGGCCGGGACGGCGAACCGCTGCCGCTGATCGTGCGCAAGAGCGACGGTGGGTACGGCTATCCGGCCAGCGACCTGGCCGCGCTGCGGCAGCGCGTCGGCGAGCTGGGCGCCACCCGGCTGCTGTACGTCGTCGGCCTACCGCAGCGGCAGCACTTCGCGATGGTGTTCGCCGTCGCCGAGGCGGCCGGCTGGCTCTGCCCGCCGGCCCGGGCCGAGCACCTCGGCTTCGGGTCCATCCTCGGCGGCGACGGGCGGATGCTGCGCAGCCGGGCCGGTGAGTCGGTGAAGCTGGTCGGGCTGTTGGAGGAGGCGGTCGCCCGCGCCACCGAGCTGGCCCGGAGCAGGAACCCGGATCTGGACGCCGGGACCGCCGCCGAGATCGGCCGTGCGGTGGGCATCGGCGCCATCAAGTACGCCGACCTGTCCGTCGACCGGACCAAGGACTACGTCCTGGACTGGGAACGGATGTTGGCGATGGACGGCAACACCGCTCCCTACCTTCAGTACGCGTACGCCCGGGTCCGGTCCGTGCTGCGGCGGGCCGGGACCGTCGTGCGGCCGGACGCGCCCATCGTGGTGGCGCAGCCGGCGGAGCGGGCGCTCGCGGTCGAGCTGCTCGGCTTCGCCGCTGTGGTCGGCGAGCTGGAGCGAAGTCTCGAGTTTCATCAGCTCGCCGGTTACCTGCACCGACTCGCGACGGCGTTCAACGCGTTCTATGAGCGCTGCCCGGTGTTGCGGGCCACGGATGAGCTGCGGGAGAGCCGGCTGCTGCTGGCCGAGTTGACCGCCCGGGTCCTGCGGCAGGGGCTGCACCTGCTGGGCATCCGCACGGTGGAGCGGATGTGACGCGCCGGCCTGCGGGCCCGGTCAGCGGGCCCGCTTCGTCGCCCGCTTCCGAGGCGGCGTCAACAGGTCGGCGATCTGCGCGATCGCGGAGGGCACCAGGCGGTAGTACGCCCAGACCCCGCGCTTGTCGCGTTCGAGGAGGCCGGCCTCGGTGAGGATCCGGAGGTGATGACTCACCGTCGGCTGGGAGAGATTCAGCGCCGCGGTGAGGTCACTCACTGAGGCCTCACCTTCCGGCGCGGACTGGATCAGGCTGAGCAACCGGAGTCGCGCCGGATCGGCGAAGGCCTTCAGCACCCCCGCTAGCCGCTCGGCATCGGCCCGCTTGATGGGATCGCCGGTGAGCGGCGAGATCGCAGGCATGGCAGTTTTCGCAGTTCCCACGCCTGCAATAGTGACACCAACACCATCAATAAACCGGCAGATCCGGCACCAGCCCTCCGATGGCGTCCGGATGGCGCGACGGAACCACCGAACGTGAGTCGAACGGCGACGTCCGTGGCGGCACACGGGCCGTGTGGAGCTTCGGGAAGCTCCACACGGCCCTGGGCGTCAGCGGCGGGGTTTGGGTGCGATGCGGGGCAGGACGTACGGCGGCCCCGCGAAGATCAGATCGGACTTCAACTCCTGGTACGCCCGCTTGGGCTGGTAGTTCTCGTCGTAGATGGTGGCCAGGCCCTCCGGTGGGTCGTTGAACGCGCCCGGCACCCACGAATGGTTGTCACTGAAACCCCAGACCGTGTACGACAGGCAGCTTCGGACGGCGAGGCACGCCTTCATCAGCACGCTGAAGTTGGCGGCCGACGCCTGTAGCCGGGGGTTGATCTCCTCGGAGTTGCCCGCCTGGACGCCCTCCGTCAGCTGGCTGCGGACGTCGACCTCGGTGAACGCGGTCGCGACGCCGAGCCCGCTGAACTTCTTCAGCGCGGCGGTCACCTGGAGGGTGTCGAAGTTGCCGTACTGGGTGCCCAGGTGGCCCTGGGCGCCGACACCGTCGATCGGGACGCCCTGGGCGCGCAGGCTCTTGGTCAGGTCGTAGACGAACTGGGTCTTGTCGTCGGCCGGGTTGCCCGAGCCGAACGCCTCGATGTTGTAGTCGTTGTAGAACAGCAGGGCCTTGGGGTCGGCGGCCCGCGCCCAGCGGAACGCGTCGGCGATGTAGCCGGGCCCGAGGTTCTGCGCCCAGAAGCCCTTGTAGTGCAGGGTCGACGGGGTGTCCCACGGGTCGCTGACGGCCTCGTTGACCACGTCCCACTGCCAGATCTTGCCCTTGTAGCGGTTCACCACAGTGGTGATGTGCTTGCGCAGCAGATCGCGTAACTCCTGCTTGCTGATGGAGCCGTCGGCGACGCCGCTGGTCAACCAGGCGGGCAGCTGGTTGTGCCAGACCAGCACGTGACCGCGCACGCTCTGCCTGTTGCGCTTGGCGAAGTCGACGAACTGGTCGGCCGGCCCCCAGTTGTAGGTGCCTCGGGTCGGCTCCAGGCTCTCCCACTTCATCACGTTCTCGGCGGTGACCGAGGTGAACTCGGAGGAGGCCAGTCTGCGGTACTGCGGGTCGTCGGCGTCGTTGAGTGCATCCATGCTCACCGCGGTGCCGACGTGCAGACCGTGGCGCAGGCCGAGGGTGCCGAGGCTCTGCGTCGTGGGGTCGTACGGTCGACTCGCGGTCGCCGGCACCGTGTTCAGCGTGGCGATGGTCGCGACGGCGACCAGGCCGACGCTCGACCACTGTCTCAACTTCATGTGCCTGCCCTTCCAGATGATCAATAGATAGATGTCGATCTAGGAGGTGAGGGTCCGGTCCTGCTCGGGTGGAGACGCGAGATGGCTGGGTGACGCCGGTGGTTCCGGCCGAAACCGGAAACTTGCTCGAAACGTTAAGCCGATCTATGTCTGGGCGTCAACGCTGAAAACTTCCGGAAATTCATCACATGACCTGCCCGGCAGTGAGTGGTCGGCCGGCGAAACTTTCGGCGACCGGAGGCCGGAGGTCGGCGACCGGTTCGGGTGGTGAGGTCGTTCGCGGCGCACGCCACCAGACACCGTCGAACCGGTGGCCGACGATGTCTGGTGGCGCTACCGAAGAGTGATCAGCGCAGACCGGCGAAGAGGTCGTCCTCGGGGGTCGGCGCGCCCGTGCGGTCCCGCACCCGCAGGAAGGTCTCCACGCCCATCAGCTCGGTGAACCGCTCCTGGCCCAGTTGCAGGAAGAAGATGTTCTCGGTCTGACTGGCGTGCGTGGCCAGCGCGGCGAACTTCTGCGCGCCGTACTTGCTGGTGTCGACCCAGGTGGTGATCTCGTCGTCGGGCAGACCGAGCTGCGGCCCCGGCTCCGACTCCGCGTCCGGCTCGGCCCACTCGACGCCGAGCTCCTTCATGATCCGACCGAACTCCGCGAACGCCGTACGCGGCACAGTGGTCCAGTAGACCTTCGCCGGGACGTCCGTCTGCTCGACAGCGGCCATGGTGATCCGATGCGCCTGGATGTGGTCCGGGTGGCCGTAGAAACCGTTCTCGTCGTACGTGACGATCACGTCCGGCCGATACTGCCGAATCAGCTCCGCGAGCCGGGCCGCCGCCTCCGCCACCGGCGTGATCCAGAACGCGCCGGGCTGGTCGTTCGTCGGCCAACCCATCATCCCCGAGTCGGCGTAGCCGAGGGTTTCCAGATGGGTGACGTTCAACGTCGCGCAGCTGGCCTCCAGCTCGGCCTGGCGCATCGCCACCACGGCGGCCGGGTCGTGCCCCTCCTCGCCCGGCTTGACCCCACCCGGGCCGTCTCCACATCGCCCGTCGGTGCAGGTCACGAGCACCGTCGTGACCCCTTCGGCGGCATAGCGGGCAAGGACGCCGCCGGTGCTCGTCGCCTCGTCGTCGGGGTGGGCGTGCACCGCCATCAGGGTCAGAGGTCGCTCAGCCATGCCATCACCCTACGGTCATCCGGCTACAGCCCCACGACCTCGACCGCGAACATCCCCGGGAGCGGGGCATCGTACCCAGTCCGGCATCCGTCGAGCGGTCCTTGTGTGAACGGCGCTCAGGCTCCGGGCAGGTCGCTAGATTCGGGCGTGATCGGCACATCCGAGCAGGTCCGGAAGCGGGGAGAAGTCGATGGCAAAGGCCGCTGGCGGGTTCACCGACCTGCGACAGATCGACGCCGGAGTCCTGAACGTCGGATACGTGGACGCCGGTCCGCCCGACGGGGACGCGGTGATCCTCCTGCACGGCTGGCCCTACGACATCCACAGCTTCGCCGACGTCGTACCGCTGCTCACCGCGGCCGGCAAGCGAGTCGTCGTCCCGTACCTGCGGGGCTACGGCACGACCCGGTTCCTCTCCGACGACACGATGCGAAACGGCGAACCAGCGACCATGGGGCTCGACCTCATCGCCCTGATGGACGCCCTGAACATCGACACCGCGAAGCTCGCCGGGTTCGACTGGGGCGCGCGGACCGCCGACGTCGTCGCCGCGCTGTGGCCCGAACGCTGCCGGGGGCTGGTCTCGGTCAGCGGCTACCTGATCGCCAGCCAGGAGTCCGGTAAGGCGCCGCTGCCGCCGAAGGCGGAGTTGGCGTGGTGGTACCAGTACTACTTCGCCACCGAGCGAGGGCGGGAGGGTTACGACAAGAACCGGCGCGCCTTCAACAAGCTGATCTGGCACACCGCGTCCCCCCAGTGGACGTTCGACGACGCGACGTACGACCGCAGCGCGGCGTCGTTCGACAACCCCGACCACGTCGACATCGTGATTCACAACTATCGGTGGCGGATGGCCCTCGCCGACGGCGAGGCACAGTACGACGACATCGAGAAGCGCCTGGCCACGCAACCGAAGATCACCGTGCCCAGTATTTCCATGGAAGGCGACGCCAACGGCGCGCCCCACGTCGAGCCCACCGTCTACGCCAAGCAGTTCACCGGCCAGTACGAGCACCGGACCGTCGGCGGCGGTGTCGGGCACAACCTGCCGCAGGAGGCGCCGCAGGCATTCGCTGACGCCGTGCTGGAGGTCTGAGCCGCTAGCGCGTCGGACGTTCCACCCGGACCGGGTCGCCGCGAACCAGCCTGTCGTGGACGCGCCACCGGGCGGTGGTGACGGCACGCCGCGCCGCCTCGTCGCCCTGCTCGATACGTTGGCGCAGCAGGTCCAGGGCGATCCGGCGATTGAGGCTGAACTGCCGCTCCTCGTCCACGACGACCACCAGGCCCGAGGGGCGGTGCGTCGCGCGTACCGCAGTGCTGGCCTTGTTCCGGTGCTGACCCCCCGGCCCGCCGGTGCGGCAGGCGACGATGTCGACGTCCGCCTCGCGAAACGTCGTCGGCCGAGCGTCGCGTTCGGGCG
>NZ_JBEYSL010000076.1:0-17988 GCF_040642735.1 Micromonospora sp. NPDC047753
GTCGTCGCTCCACAGGAAACAGCGCACCCCACGGTCGCCCTCCTCCCACTCCCGCTGCGACGGCGGATAGTAGGCGGCCGCCGCCACCACCGGGTCCGGACCGCTAGGTACGCGGCCAGGCCGAGCGGCCCGAGCAGGATGGTCAGCACCAGCACCGGAGCCATCACCAGCGCCGGCACCCCCCGTTCCCGGCTGTCCAACCACGCCCACCGCCCGACGAACAGATCGAATGCGATCATGTGCGCCCAGCCCGCCGCCGCACCGTCGGAGGTGCCGAGCAGGTCCCGCACCCCGGCCAGGGTCGGCGACGCCACGGCCGGCAGCACCTCGCCGAACGCCGGGAGCACCAGCAGCGCGTAGATCACCACGACCGGCAGCACGATCAGCGGCGAGGCGATGATCCGGGCGGTCCACGACCAGCGCGGCAACAGGATCATCAGCGCCCAGAACGGCGCGGCCACGGCGAACGTCAGGGAGAACAGCGTCGCGGTCACGCGGCCAGCGCCAGTTCCGGGCGACGCCGGCGGGCCAGCACCACGCCGGTCACGCTGGCCGCGGTCGCGACCACCAGTGCCGCGACCGCGGCGAGCGTGGCGGCGTCCGGCCGCAGCAGCGGCTGTCCGCGCAGCGCCTGCCACGTCAACAACACGGTGAGTACGCCGTACGCGGCACCCGCGACGGCAAGCAGCCGGACGCGGGTGCGCTCGTCCAATCGCGTCGCGAACCGGGTCAGCAGGATCGCCAGGATCGGCAACGCCTGGAGGGCGTGCAGCCCGACGAAGTGCCCGATCCGCAGGTCACCGCCGGTGGTGCTCCAGCCCACGATCGGCAACCCCGGCCCTCCGTCGGGCACGCCGACGCTGTGCGCCCCACCGATCCCCTCGATCCCCGGGTCCTGCATCGGCAGCGCCATCGGCACCGCCGCGAGCATGCCCAGCAGGGACAGGCCGAGCCCCCAGCCGACGGCGGTCGCGGCCACCCGATCGGGAATCCGCTGGATCAGGACCACGATCCCGATGACGAGGTGCGCGAAGAACAGCACCATGATGGCCGCGCCCATCACCGCGAACAGCGCGGTGTTCAGGGGGGTGCTGTCGTTGAAGTGGCTGGCCTGCCCGCGTATCACCTGACCGACTATCCACGCGTTTTCGACGACCGCCACCGCGACGATGATGACGACCGCCGTCTCGACGGCCCGGCTGCGTCGCGGCAGCAGGGAGAGCATCCAGGCGAGCGTCGCGCCGTACAGCACGAACGACACCGCGAACTTGAACGGCTTGAGCCAGATCGGCACCCCGGTGAGGACGCGCGGGTCGACGAGGATGCCGACGACGGCGACGACGCCGAGCACCGCCATCACGGATACCAGGAACATCAGTGGGCGGTTCCAGCGCGTCGCCCGGCGCAGAACTGTTGTCATGTCTGTAGATGCTCGTGGCCGCGTACGCCGATCGCGTCCGACCTCGAGCCCCGGTTGCGGCCGGTGGTCGGAGCGGTCCTCCTCCCCTGGTAGGAGACGAAACCCGTCGAAGCCGCTCGGTGGTGCTGGCACAATGACCGGCCTGCCGACCGGACCGGGAGTGACGATGACGACCAACGAGGACCGTGTCCAACCGAACGAGACCACGGTGCCGCTGCTGCACTGCCCCGCCCCGGAGGAGACCCTGGCGTTCTGGCGGGCGCTCGGGTTCGAGGTGACCTACGAGCAGACCCGGCCGTACGTGTACCTGGCGTTTCGCTGGAGCGGGTTCGACCTGCACTACGGGCCGGCGCCAAAGGATCTCGACCCGGCCAAGGAGCAGTCCGGCGGCTGCCTGGTGATGGTGGACGCGGTAAGGCCGTACCACGCGGCGTTCGCCGAGGCGATGCGCCGCAGCTACGGCAAGGTGCTGGTCAAGGGCCTGCCTCGGATGACCCGCTACCGCGCCGGGTCGTTGCGGTTCAGCATCGTCGACCCGTCGGGCAACTCCATCGTCTTCATCCAGCGCGACGAACCGGACGACGTGGAGTACGGCGGGTCGAAGGAGCTCGACGGGCTGGCCCGGGTGCTCGACAACGCCCGGATCCTGCGCGAGTTCAAGATGGACGACCGGGCGGCCTATCGGGCCCTCGACTCGGGGATGCGCCGTCGCGCCGAGGACACCCCGGTGGTCGAGCAGGCGATGGCGCTGGCCGGCCTGATCGAGTTGGCCACCGCGTTGGACAAGGCCGACCGGGTGCCCGAGTGGGGCGCCCGACTCCAGGCGCTGTCGCTGACTCCGGAGCAGCGGACACAGGCGGGGCAGTACGTCGCCGACCCCACTCTCCTCGAACCGTGGTGGCCCGACCCGCGCTGACCCCGGACCTCGCCGCGTCCGGCCTCAGCGATGGTGTTGTCGCCCGAATCAGTCAGGGCCGCACGTCGGTGTCGTCGTCGAGGACCTTCTCCGCCAGCCGCTCCGGGAACATGCGACGCACGCTCGCGGAGTATTCGCTCCCATCGCCGGGCTGCGTGACGCGATCACCGTCCACCCGGACAGGTACGGAGACTCCGGAGACGATCCCGACCCCCGGTGCTGCTTCGCAGTGCGCCCAGGCGAACGACGAAGAACCATCTCGCCCCAGCAGCCGAACCTCGCAGGTGCCTGGTCCGCCCAGCAACTCTACGGGGAGGAGCGTCGCGAGACGCGCCTCCTCAGCCTGCACCTCAGCCGCGTCCCGGTCGGGGAGTGCGTACGGCGGCTCGGAACAGCCGGTGAGCAGCCCGATCGCCAGACCGACCCAGACGGCGTGGTGGCGAATCACCAGCGCAGCATCCCATCCGGTGGTTCTGACACGCCATCACCGTCGGTTTGCGGACCGAGCGCCCGGTGCGCTGTGGCGTAAGAGCGCCACAGTCGCCCGTTCGTCTCGTGTTTTCGCAAATCGACATGGAATTACCGCTTTAGGGTAACTACGACCAACCCGCCTAGCTGCTCCGATAGGTTTCCAAGGAGAGGAAAACTCGTATTCCTCCCTTCGGGTGCATAAGGAGTCAGTGATGAAGCGCAGTGTCGCGCTCGCGGCAGCCCTCCTCGCAGGTCTGACCAGCATCGGATCGATCCCCGGGGCCGCCTTCGCCGATGGCGGCGGCCCCGGGTACCACGACGACCGCAAGGGGGGTGATCACCACGACAGCGACGAGGGCGCTGTCTTCGTCCAGACCAACAAGGCCGAGGGCAACACCATCAAGGTGTACGACCGCGACGAGGACGGCCGTCTCACCAAGGCGGGCGAGTACGAGACCGGGGGGCTGGGCGGCTTCACCATCGGCGCGCCGCTCGACGCGCTGGCCTCGCAGGGCTCCCTGACCTACCACCGTGGACTGCTGTTCGCCGTGAACGCCGGCAGCAACACCGTGACGGTCTTCCGCGTCGAGGGCACCAGGCTGCACAAACTCCAGGTCATCTGGTCCGGCGGTCTGCTGCCGGTCAGCGTCGCGGCCCGTGGCGGCCTCGTCTACGTCCTCAACGCCGGCGGCGAGGGCTCGGTGCAGGGCTTCGAGCTGCACAAGGGGCGCCTGTCGCGGATCGAGGACGCCAACCGGTCGCTCGGGCTGCACAACGGCAACCCGCCCGCGTTCGGGACCGCCCCGGCCCAGGTCAAGATCGACCCGGACAGTGAGTTCGTCCTGGTGTCGACAAAGGCCGCCAACGTCATGTTCAGCTACGAGATCGGTCGCAACGGCAAGCTGTCCCGCAACCCCGTCATCAGCGACGCGGGCAACACTCCGTTCGGTTTCACCTTCGACACCGATGACTCGTTGCTGGTCACCGAGTCGGGCGCGAACGCGGTCAGCCGGTTCGAGCTGGAGGACGACGGCGCGCTCGACCAGGTCGGCCCGTCGGTGCCCAACGGGCAGCAGGCGACGTGCTGGATCCAGCGTGTCGGCGACTACTTCTTCGTCGCCAACGCCGGCAGCTCCACCATCAGTTCCTACCGGGTCGACGACGACGGCAAGCTGGAACTCGTCAAGAACGTCGCGGCCGACACCAACGGTGGGTCGATCGACATGACCGCCAGCGACGGCTTCCTGTACGTGCAGAACGCCACCGCCGGCAACGTGCAGGGCTACAAGGTGCACGAGGACGGGTCCCTGAATCTCGTCACCACCGTGGAGGGTCTGCCCAAGTTCACCGACGGCATCGGCATGGAGGGCATCGCCGCCTCCTGAGCGCATCACCCGCTGGTCCCGGTCGTTCGTCGACCGGGACCAGCTTCGTCTGGTGGGTCGCCGGCCAACGCGTCGTCGTGCTGCGCCAGCGGGTCCTGTCTAGGAGGCCAACCGTTCGCGCTCGGTGCGCGTCGGCCGGGGGACTTCGGCGCTGCCGTCCGACGTGTTGATCTCCGACCAGACGGCGTCGAGGGAGAGTCCGAGGACGTCGGCGATCGCCGCGATGGTCGGGAAGGCGGGGGTGGCTATCCGGCCGGACTCGATCTTTCGAAGGGTCTCTGGCGAGACGCCCGCGTCCAGCGCGGTGAGGAGCATCGAACGCTCTCCACGGGCCCGACGCAGGAGCGCGCCGAGGCGCTGTCCGCGTTCGAGCTCTTCGGGAGTGAGCGGCAACCTGACCATGCCCCGATTCTAGTACCGGGATAATATGGCCGGGATACTTATTGGTTGCCAGAGGAAGGCGCTGCATGATCGAGATCCTGAGCCCCACCGACGTGCTGCGAGCGAAGGGCGCCGGCGCGCTGGTCGCCAGCATCCTGCAGACGCTGAAGAGCCGCTGCGTGGTCGGCACCAACCTCCTGGACATCGACCGGTGGGCGCAGGCCATGATCATCGAGGCCGGGGCGCAGTCCTGCTACGTCGACTATGAGCCGTCCTTCGGGCGTGGGCCGTTCGGCCACTACATCTGCACGTCGGTGAATGACGCCGTACTGCACGGGTTGCCGTACGACTACCCACTCGCCGACGGGGACCTGCTCTCGCTCGACCTCGCCGTCTCCCACCGTGGAGTCGTCGCGGACTCGGCCGTCAGCTTCATCGTGGGCGACGTGCGGCCCCCGGAGAGCGTCGCGCTGATCGACGCGACCGAGCGCGCGTTGCGGGCGGGGATCGCCGCCGCCGGCCCCGGCGTTCCCATCGGTGACATCTCCCACGCGATCGGCTCGGTTCTCACGGCGGCGGGATACTCGGTCAACACGGAGTTCGGCGGTCACGGCGTCGGATCGACGATGCACCAGGACCCGCACGTCTCCAACACCGGGCGCCCCGGTCGCGGCTACCGGCTACGCCCGGGGCTGCTGCTGGCGCTGGAGCCCTGGGTGATGGCGGACACCGCCACGCTGGTCACCGATGCCGACGGCTGGACCCTCCGCAGCGCGACGGGCTGCCGGACGGCGCACAGCGAGCACACCATCGCGATCACCGACGACGGTGCCGAGGTGCTGACCCTGCCGGCGCCCTGACCGACGGCCCGGCGGTCGACCCGCACCCACGGTTGACGATTAACCGGCCAGCCGAGGGGCAGGTCTCTGTGTGCCACCCCTGCGGGTCGCGTTCAGAATGAACCGATCGGTCATATTTTCCGTGATGACGGTCAGGGTCACCCACCAGAGTCGCGGAGGCACGATGTCAACGGTTCGAACTGGTCCGGTCATCGGACTGCTCGTGCAGATCGGCCTGCTGGCCCTGCTGGCGGAGACGGTCGGTCTGGGCACGGCGGGCTGGTTGGCGGGGCTGGCGTACGGGGTGGTCCTGTGCGCCCTGCTGAGCCGAGGGATGTCCCGCTCGGGCGCGGGTGCGCTCAGCCCGGCCGACCGGGTGACACTGAGCCGGGCGATCCTCGTCGGCGGCGTGACGGCCCTGGCCGCCGACTCGTTCGGCCGGTCGGCGCCGGTCACCCTGATGGTCGTCCTCACCAGCGTGGCGTTGGCCCTCGACGCCGTCGACGGGTACACGGCCCGCCGTACCGGAACCACCGGCGAGCTCGGCGCGCGCTTCGACATGGAGATCGACTCCGTCCTGGTCCTGGTGCTCTGCCTGCACGTGGCACCCGCCGTGGGTGGCTGGGTGCTCGTGATCGGCGCGATGCGCTACCTCTATTGCGCCGCGACCTGGGTGTTGGAGTGGATGCGGGGATCCGCGCCGCCGCGTTACTGGAGCAAGGTCGTCGCCGCGATCCAGGGCGTCGTGTTGACGGTGGCGATGGCCGACGTGCTGCCCGCGCCGCTGACGACAATGGTGCTGGTGGTGTCGGTGGGGCTGCTGGTCGAGTCGTTCGGGCGGGACGTGACCTGGCTCTGGACGACCCGGCACCGCCGCCGCGCCGTCACCCACGCCACCCCGGCCGCGACGGTCCACGCGGGCAGCTCGGCGAGCCACAGTGCCCCGAGCGCCGCGACGGCGCTGGGCTCGGGCCGGCCGGACGGGCTGCCCTGGTCGGACCGCCCCACGGTCACCGTGGCCCGACGCGGGACCGCCCGCGTCTGAGCATCCCGGATGCCGCGACCAACAAAGATCATGGAAGGATGCCCGGGTTGTCGCTCTTGACGCGCGTACGTCGGCTGCCGAGCCAGGGACGGAGGGCGATGGAGGTCGAGGTCTCGGACGGCACCGCCGACGGCACTGACGTCGAGGAGCGGCCGAAACGCTCCTTCGCCGCCCGGCTGACGACTGTGCTGGCCGCGCTGCTGGTGCTGCTCGTCCTCACCGTGCCGTACGACTACGGCCGGCTCAGCCCGGCGGCGTTCGCGCGGATCCCCCTGGAGGCGCTGCTGGTCGTGGCCCTCCTGCTCGCCCTGCCGTCTCGTGGCAGCCGGATGGTCGCGACGCTCGCCGGCGTGGCTCTCGGCCTGCTCGGCCTGTTGAAGCTGCTCGACCTGGGATTCACCGCGTCGCTGAGCCGGGCGTTCGACCCGGTGCTCGACTGGGCGCTCCTCGACGAGGGGTTCGCCTTCCTCAGCGAGTCGTACGGCCGGCCCGCCGCCATCGGTGCCGCGGTCACCCTGGCGGTGGTGCTCGTGGTCCTGCCGACACTTGTCACGCTGTCGATGCGGCGACTGCGGGGGGTGGTGGTCCGGCACCGCACCGGGACCACCCGGGTCGTTGCCGCGCTGGTGGTCGTCTGGGTGGCCTGCGCCGCGTTCAACGTGCGGGTGGTCGAGGGCGTACCGGTCGCCGACACCTCCGCGACCACCCTGGCCAACGGTCACGGCTTCCAGGTGCGCCTGCGCCTCGACGACCGCGAGACGTTCGGCGCCCTGATCGAGGCCGACGCGTTCGGCGACACCCCGGGCGACCAGCTGCTGACCGCGCTGCGCGGCAAGAACGTGGTCGTCGCCTTCGTGGAGAGCTACGGCCGGGACGCCGTCGAGGACCCGGAGTTCGCGCCGTGGGTAGGTGCGGTCCTCGACCGCGGCACCAGTCAGCTGAGCGCGGCGGGTTTCGCCGCGCAGAGCGGCTTCCTCACCTCGCCGACCTTCGGTGGCGGCAGTTGGCTCGCGCACGACACACTGCTCTCCGGCCTCTGGATCGACAACGACCAGCGCCACCGCACCCTGCTGGCCAGTGACCGGATGACCCTCAACCGCGCCTTCCAGCGCGCGAACTGGCAGACCGTGGGCGTGATGCCCGCCGTCACCAAGCCGTGGCCGGAGGGCTCCTTCTTTGGCTACGACCGGTTCTACGACGCCAGGACGCTCGCGTACCGAGGCCCGAAGTTCAGCTTCGGCACCCCGCCCGACCAGTACACCCTGGCCAGCTGGCAGCGCCTGGAACAGGCGAAGCGCGACGGCAACGTGATGACCGAGCTGGCGTTGGTGTCGAGTCACGCGCCCTGGACGCCCGTCCCGCCGCTGCTCGACTGGGCCGACGTCGGCGACGGCGCGGTCTACCGTGGGGCCGGCGCGGGCAGGTCGGACGACAAGCGCCGCAACACCGCCCAGATCCGGGCGGACTACCGAAAGTCCATCGAGTACACCCTCGGCGCGCTCACCTCCTACGTGCGGACCTACGGAGACGACGACCTCGTGTTCATCGTCCTCGGTGACCACCAGCCCGCCGCGGTCGTCACCGGCGAGAACGCCAGCCACGACGTGCCGATCTCGATCATCACCCGGGACCGGGCCGTGCTGGACCGGATCTCCGGGTGGGGCTGGCAGGACGGGCTGAAGCCCGGACCGCAGGCGCCGGTCTGGCGGATGGACGCCTTCCGGGACCGGTTCCTGACCGCCTTCGGACCGTGACCCGGCCACCTCTCTCACGGACTGGACCCAGACAGATGACGGCTAGCACCGCCACCAGGATCGCCGCGCTCCGGACCGACCCGGCCCTGTCCCTGCTGCACCGGTCGCTGGACGTCTACTACGGCGATCCCGAGCGGGACGCGAGGATGGACGCCTTCTACTCCCGCTTCGTCAGCGGCGGGGACCTCGTCTTCGACATCGGCTCCCACGTGGGCGATCACATCGCCAGCTTCCGTCGCCTCGGTGCCCGGGTCGTCGCTGTGGAACCGCAGCCGTTGTGTCTGCGCGCCCTGCGGGCGATCTACGCCGACGACGACCGGGTGACAGTGGTCGACGCGGCGTGTGGCGCGCTCCCCGGGCGTACCCGGTTGCACGTCAACTCCGCCAACCCCACAGTGTCCACCGCCTCACCGGCTTTCGTCCTCGCGGCAGAGGGCGCGGGCGGGTGGGAGGGCCAGGTGTGGGACACCGACATCGAGGTGGCGGTGGTCACCGTCGACGCGCTGATCGAGACGTACGGCGTGCCGGCCTTCACCAAGATCGACGTTGAGGGCTTCGAGGACGAGGTGCTGGCCGGCCTGAGCCGCCCGCTGCCCGCGCTGTCGTTCGAGTTCACCACCATCGCGCGTGCGGTCGCCGACCGGTGTCTCGATCGCCTGACCGCGCTGGGTTTCGACGGCTTCGACGTCGCGGTGGGCGACGACAAGTCGATGACCTTCCAACGGTGGACGTCCGCGACCGACCTGGCGACGCACCTGCACGACCTGCCGCACGCCGCGAACTCCGGCGACGTGTACTGCGTGTCCGGAAACCAGGCGGTCACCACCGACTGATCGGGTGCTGGCGGTGGCGCGGACCAGCGCGGGATGATCGACGTTCGTCTCGACGTCGAGCCGCGCCACGCGATCGCGGGGAAGAGGACCGATGACCCCGACACAGCTGCGCGCGTACGTCGCCGTGGTCCGGTTGGGCTCGGTCAAACAGGCCGCCGCGGAGCTTCAGGTCTCCGAGTCGGCGGTGTCGCTGCACATCGCCCAACTGCGCAAGGAGTTCGGCGACAAGCTCTTCGCCCGGACGGCGGCGGGCCTCGCGTTCACAGCGGGTGGGCTGCGGCTGGCAAGTCGGGCGGCCGAACTGCTGGGCCTGCAGGACCGCACCATCCTGGAGGTCAGCGCCGCGACGCGCGGCCGACGGATGCTGCGGGTCGCGGCGTCGAGCCTGTTCGCGGAGTTCGCCGCGCCGGGCCTGATCGAACTTTTCGCGAAGCGCGCCGCCGACCTCGACGTCGAGTTGAGCGTGCGCAACCCGGGGGCGTTCGAGTCGCTGCTGTTGACCCGCGCCGCGGACATCGCGATCGGGCCGCAACCGTCGGTCGTCCACAGCGCGATCGACTGCCGGCCGGTGATGAACTACCGGCTCGTGATCGCCGTCGGTCCGGAGCATCCACTGGCCGGCATGGCGGCGTCACCGGGGCAGCTGCGGGAACAGACCTGGCTGCTCGGGCCGTCGGCCGCCACCGAGTGGGGCGCGGTCCCGGCGCTGCTGCGCCGGCTCGCCGTACCGGACGAGCGGCAGCAGTTGTTCCAGAGCCACGCGGCCGCGCTGGGGGAGGCCAAGCGGGGCAGAGGGGTGGCGCCGGCCCTCGCGTTCACCGTCGCGCCGGACATCCGTCAGGGCCAGCTCGGGCAGGTGCTGGGGCCGCACGCGACGATGGAGGCGGTGTGGCATGCCCAGGTGCTCGCCACCCCCGGCTCGATGTCGGCAGCCGAGGAGCTGTCGCGCTTCTCGTCGACGCCGAGGGCGATTCAGGCGATGATGCGCGGCGCGGGCGTCAGCGTCGGCCATTTCCGGCCGTCGGTGCACGTGACGCTCTGGAGCTGACGGGCGACGACCAGCAGGTCCTGGAAGGTGCCGGCCGGCAGCATCCGGTCGCAGTAGGGAAGTGCGGCGGCCATCCCGCCGACGCGGGGGGCGAAGCCGGGCGCGCCGGCGCGGGGATTCAACCAGAGAATCCGGTACGCGCGGCGGCTCAGCCGGGCCATCACCGCTGCCAGGTCGGCGGGTGGATCGCTGTCCCACCCGTCCGACCCGATCACCACCACTGCCCCGCGTACGGCCTCCGCGTGGTGGGAGGTGAGCAGGGCGCGCAGGTTCGTGGCGATCCGGGTGCCCCCGTACCGGTCGGTCACGGCGGCGCTGGCCTGTGCGACCGCCTCTGCCGCCGAGGTGTGCCCGAGCACCACGGTGAGCCGGGTCAGCGTCGTGGCGAACGCGAACACCTCCGCGTCGGCGACCACCGCGAACGCCCGCATCAGGTGCAGGTACGCGGTGGCCTGCGCCCGCATCGACTCGCTGACGTCACAGAGCAGCACGACCCGGCGTGGCCGCCGTACCGGGCGCGCGCGGACGACCTCTATCGGCTCCCAGCCGGTACGCCGGGACCGGGCGATGGTGGCCCGCAACGCGATCCGGGCGCCGGCCGGCCCCACGGTGTGCCGCCGGGTGCGTCGGGTCGGCCAGCTGGCTACGGTCGCGCGCAGGGCGTCGCCGAGTTGCGTTACCTGAGCGCCGTCGAGTTCGTCGAACGGACGGTCGGCGAGCCCGGTGTGGGCGCTCGGGCGCCGCTCGGGCAGTCGCAGCGGGGTGTCGTGTTCGGGGGTCTCGGCGACCACCGGCGGCAGTGTCGCCCAGGGCAGGCCGCCGCCCGGCCCGGCGTCGTCGGTGTCGGCCGGCACCCGGACGTACACGTCGTCGGAACTGTCGGCCGGTGGCGCGGACCGCTGCGGTCGGGGCAACGGTGGTGGGTCCGCGAAGATCGCCGCGAAGACCCGGTCGAACGCGGGCACGTCGGTGTGCCGTCGCACCAGGCTGATCCGGGCGGTCCAGTAGAGCGACGACATCGAGTCGGGCGGGCTGGCGGCGAGCGCACGGACGAAGTCGTCGACGGTGGTCAGCCCGGCCGGAACCCCGGCCCGGCGCAGCCGGCTGGCGAGGGCCACCGCGAACGCGGCCCGGTCGACGCCGCGCAGCACGCCCTGGCTCACCGGCGCGCGACCAGCCAGGCGATCACCGCGCCGACCGCGACCAGACCGACGACCACCGGTACGAGGCGCTTGGTGACCGACCCGCCGGCGATGCTGAGCAGGTCGAGCGCCTCCGGCTCGGCGGTTGGCGCGACACGGACGGCATCGCCCGACGGCCCGACATCCGACGACGCGATGCCCGACGGCGCGTCCGGCGATGGAGCGTCCGGCGACGGCGGACCTGGCCGTGACGAGACCGGCGACGAGCCGACCGGTGACGGCTCGACGGGTGAGGGTGCCACGGCGGCGGTGCTGGGCGTGGTGGCGACCGCAGTGGCGGACGCGGCCGGAGTTGGCTCGATCGGCGCGGTGGACGCCGCCGGGGTTGACTCGGACGCCGGCGGGGTGGGCGCGGGCGGCGCGGCGGACGTGGCCGCCACGGGTTGGGCGTTCGGATGCGGGGCCGGCGGTTCGGCGGCGAGCTTGGCCTCCAGGTTCGCGACGAACTGGGCCAGCAGCTTGCCCGACACCTCCTTGATCATGCCGCTGCCGAACTGAGCCAGTTTGCCGGAGATCTTCAGGTCGGTGTCCACACTGACCAGCGTCCGGTCGCCGTCCGGCCGCAGATGGGCGGTGACCAGCGCGGATGCGGTGCCGGTCGAGCGGGCGTCACGGCCCTTCGCGTCGATCACCCCGCGATAGGCGGCGTCGTCCTTCTCGACGAAGCGGGCGGTGCCCGCGAACTCCGAGACGACCGGGCCGACCTTGACCCGCACCCGGCCCTGGTAGACGTCGCCGTCGACGTCGGTCAGCTGGGCGCCCGGCAGGCACGGCGCGAGCCCTTCCAGGTCGGTGAGCACCGCCCAGGCCCGGTCGATCGGAACGGTGACCGCGAACTCGTTGGTGATCTTCATGGTGGACTCTCCTGGTAGGCGCCGAGTGCGGCGGCGACCACGGCGCGGTCGTCGGGGGTCTTGGCGATGGTGCCGATGGTCTGCGCGACACCGTCGGCGGCCAGGTCGGTGACACCCAGCACGGACAGCGCGCCCACCCAGTCGATGGTCTCCGCCATGCCCGGCGCCTTCTCCAACTCCCGGTGGCGTACGCCGCCGACGAACTGCACGGCCGTCTGGATCAGCGGCCCGGCCGCGCCCGGTACGGCCCGGCGGACGATCTCCACGGCGCGGGCCGGTTCGGGGTACTCGATCCAGTGGTAGAGGCAGCGGCGGCGCAGCGCGTCGTGCAACTCCCGGCTGCGGTTGGAGGTGAGCACCACGACCGGTGGCGTCCGGGCGGTGAAGGTGCCGAGTTCGGGGATCGTGATGCCGGCCTCGCCGAGGAACTCGAACAGCAGCGCCTCGAACTCGTCGTCGGCCCGGTCGATCTCGTCGATCAGCAGCACCGGCGGGACGGGCCCCCGGTGGCGTACGGCCCGCAGGATCGGCCGTTCCTGAAGGTACTCGGCGCTGAACAGGTCCGCGTCGGTGAGCTGGGTGTGGTGCGTCTCGGCGAGCCGGATCGCCAGCAGTTGCCGCTGGTAGTTCCACTCGTAGAGCGCCTCACCCGCGGTGAGCCCCTCGTAGCACTGCAACCGGATCAGCGGTGTCTCCAACGCGAGGGCCAACGCCTTCGCGGCGGTGGTCTTGCCGACCCCCGGCTCGCCCTCCAGCAGCAGCGGCCGACCGAGGCGCAAGGCCAGGAACAGGGCCATCGCCATGCCGTCGTCGACCAGGTAGTCGACGGCGTCGAGGCGGTGCCGGACGGCCTGGGCGTCCTTCATGCCTCGCCCGCCAGCAGGCGCTCGTAGTCGGCCCGGGTGTCCACGTCGATCGGCACCGGCCCGTCGACTGTCACCTCGGTCACCGGGTGACGCCCGGAGTGCAGGAGCTTCCAGACGGCCTTGTCGCCGTGCAGGTCGTACAGCTCGGGCAGGACTTCACGGCCGAAGCGGAAGGGATGGCCCAGGCCGTCCGCGTACCGGCACACGGCCAGCGGGGTGCCGGCCGCGGCGACCCGGCGGACGTCCGCGGCGCGGACGCCGGGCTGGTCGCCGAGGAGCAGCACGATGGCGTCGGCGCGCGGGTCCACCGCACGCGCGGCGGTGCGCACCGACGACCCGCAGCCGGTGCTGAACGCCGGGTTCTGCACGACCTGGCAGCCGGTCAGGTCCACCCGGTCGCGGATGTCCCCCGCCGCGCCGCCCACTGTGACGAGCAACTGGTCGAAGCCGCACGCGCGGGCCAGGTCGAGGGTGGCGTCGAGCAGCGTCCGCCCCCGGTACGGGAGCAGTTGCTTGGCCTCGCCGAGCCGCACCGACGCTCCAGCGGCCAGCACCACGCCGGTCAGGAACACCTGTCACGCCGCCGTGAAACTCGCGAGGCAACCGGGGCAGCAGAACCAGAAGTCCTGCCCGTCGACGCGCGTGTGCGGCGTCTCTGCCCCGACCAGCACCGTCATCCCACAGACCGGGTCGACGGCCTGCTGCGGTCGGGCGGCCGGCGCGCCGGTGGCCGGGGCCAACCCGTCCACCCGGATGGCCCGGACCACCTCACCCATGATCGCCAGAGCGATCTCCGCCGGCGTACGCGCGCCGATCTCCAGCCCGGCCGGGGTGTGGACGCGGGCACGTTCCGCGTCGGTGAGGCCCAGCTCGTCGAGCAGGGCCACGCCGCGTCTACCACTGGCGACCAACGCGATGAACCCGACGCCGGCGTCGAGCGCGGCCCGGATCGCCTCCGGCTCGCCCTTGCCCAACCCGGCCACCACCACAGCGGTGCAGCCGGTGCTGTCGTCGGCGGTGACGACGTCGAAGTCGAGGAAAGCGGCCACTGTCGTCACGGCGGCGCTGATCGGGGTGTCACCGACCACGCGCAGCGCCGGCGCCGGCAGCATCGGCCGGAGGAAGACCTCGATCGCCCCACCGGAGTGGCACGGGTTCACCACCACCCGGGCCCCCGGCGTCTCCGGGAACGGGGTCGCGCCTTCCGGCAGCACCCGCAGCAGCAGGGCGGTGCCGTCGCGCAGGGCATCGAGGGCTGCCGCCCGCACCGAACTCTCCGCGCACACGCCGCCCACGAAGCCCTCGATCGAGCCGTCGGACCGGATCAAGGCGTCGTCGCCCGGCCGCGCCGACGTCGGATCCTGCGCGCGGACCACTGTGGCGTGGACGAACGGCTCCCGGGTGTCGGTCAGCTCCCGGGCGCGTTCGGCGATGGTGGTCATCCTCGGCTCCTCAGATCGGCGGCCGGGCCTGGCCGCGCATCGCGTCCCAGACCCGCGACGGCGTCAGCGGCATGTCGGCGTGGCGGACGCCGAAGGGCTTCAGGGCGTCGATGACCGCGTTGACGATCGCGGGCGGCGACCCCACGGTGGCGGACTCGCCCACGCCCTTCGCGCCGATCGGGTGGTGCGGCGACGGCGTGACGGTGAACCCGGTCTCCCAGTCGGGCACTTCGAGGGACGTCGGGATCAGGTAGTCCATCAGGGACGCGCCGAGGCAGTTGCCGTCCTCGTCGAACGCGATCATCTCCATCAGCGCCATGCCGACCCCGTCGGTCAGGCCGCCGTGCACCTGCCCCTCGATGATCATCGGGTTGATCCGGGTGCCGCAGTCGTCGACCGCGATGAACCGTCGGACCTTCACCTGCGCGGTGCCGGGGTCGATGTCGACCACGCAGATGTACGCGCCGTGCGGATAGGTCAGGTTCGACGGGTTGTAGCAGATCTGCGCCTCCAGGCCACCCTCGATGCCCTCGGGCAGGTCACCCGCGCCGTGCGCGCGCAGGGCGATGTCCTGGATCGTGACGGACCTGCCCGGGTCACCGGCGACGTGGAACGCGCCCTTCTCCCACTCCAGGTCGACGACCGACACCTCGAGCATCCCCGAGGCGATGATCCGGGCCTTGTCGCGAACCTTCCGGGCCACCAGGGCCGCCGCCGCGCCCGAGACGGGCGTCGAACGGCTGCCGTACGTGCCGAGGCCGAACGGGGTGTTGTCGGTGTCGCCGTGCAGCACCTCGATGTCCGCCGGCGGGATCCCGATCTCCTCGGCGACGATCTGCGCGAACGTCGTCTCGTGGCCCTGACCCTGCGACTGCACGCTGAGGCGTACCACTGCCTTCCCGGTCGGGTGGACGCGCAGCTCGCAGCCGTCGGCCATGCCCAGCCCGAGGATGTCCATGTCCTTGCGCGGCCCGGCGCCGACGGCCTCGGTGAAGAACGCGATGCCGATGCCCATCAGCTCGCCCCGGGCCCGCTTTTCGGCCTGCTCGCGGCGCAGCTCGTCGTAGCCGGCCATCTCCATCGCCAGCCGCATCGTCGGCTCGTAGTTGCCCGAGTCGTACACCCAGCCGGTCTTCGTCGTGTATGGGAACTGCTCCGGCTGGATGAAGTTCTTCAGCCGCAGCTCGGCCGGGTCCATGCCGAGTTCGTCGGCGAGGCAGTCGACGATCCGCTCGACCAGGTAGACCGCCTCGGTGATCCGGAACGAGCAGGCGTACGCGACGCCACCGGGTGCCTTGTTGGTGTAGACCGCTGTCATCTTGCAGTACGCGGCCTCGATGTCGTAGCTGCCGGTGAAGACCCCGAAGAAGCCCGCCGGGTACTTCACCGGTGCGGCGGTGCCGTTGAACGCGCCGTGGTCGGCCAGCACGTTGGTACGGATGCCGAGGATCCGGCCGTCGCGGGTAGCGGCGATCTCCCCGCGCATGATGTAGTCGCGGGCGAAACCGGTGCTGATCAGGTTCTCCGAGCGGTCCTCCATCCACTTCACCGGCTTGCCGGTCACGATCGAGGCGACGATCGCGCAGACGTACCCGGGGTAGATCGGCACCTTGTTGCCGAACCCGCCGCCGATGTCCGGCGAGATCACCTGGATCTTGTGCTCGGGCAGGCCCGCCACGATGGCGTAGAGGGTGCGGTGCGCGTGCGGGGCCTGGGTGGTCGACCAGAGTCGCAGCTTGCCGTCGACCGCGTCGTAGTCGGCGACCGCCCCACACGTCTCCATCGGCGCCGGGTGCACCCGGGGGTAGACGAGATCCTGGCTGACCACGACGTCCGCGCGGGCGAAGACCGCCTCGGTGGCCGCCTCGTCGCCGGTCTCCCAGTCGAAGCAGTGGTTGTTCGTTTTGCCGTCCAGATCGTCGCGGATCAGCGGTGCGTCCGACTCCAACGCCCGGCGCGCGTCGATCACCGGGTCGAGGACGTCGTACTCGACGTCGATCAGCTCCAGCGCGTCACGTGCCGCGTAGCGGTCGTCGGCGACGACGAACGCCACCTCCTGGCCCTGGAAGCGCACCTTGTCGGTGGCGAGCACGGCCTGCACGTCGTTGGAGAGCGTCGGCATCCAGGCCAGGTTCTGCTGCGCCAGCATCGCACCGGTCACCACCGCCCGCACCCCGGGCGACGCCTCGGCGGCGCTGGTGTCGATGCTGACGATCCGGGCGTGCGCCACCGGCGACCGGAGGATCGCGAGGTGCAGCATGCCGGGCAGTTGGACGTCGTCGACGTACCGGCCGCGCCCCCGCAGGAAGCGCGGGTCCTCCTTGCGCAGCATCCGGCCGTACCCGACGGGCTTCTGGTCGTTGTCGTGGAACGTGTCCACGCTCTCGTGCACAGTGGTCATGCGACGGCCTCCGCGGGCTGGCCGGCGTTGTCGATCTCGCCAGCCTCGGTTGATTCGGTGGTCTCGGTGACCTGGGCCGCGGCCTGCGCCTCGGCCACGGCGGCCCAGCGGACCGAGCGCACGATGGTGGCGTAACCCGTGCACCGACAGATCTGACCCGAGATCGCCTCCCGGATCTCCGTCTCGCTCGGGTCGGGGTTGCGGTCGAGCAGCGCCCGCGCGGTCATCATCATCCCCGGGGTGCAGAAACCGCACTGCAGACCGTGGCACTGCATGAACCCCTGCTGGATCGGGTCCAGCTCGGCGCCCTTGGCGAGGCCCTCGACGGTACGCACCTGGTGGCCGCCCGCCATCGCGGCGAGGACCGTGCACGACTTCACCGGCTCGCCGTCGAGCCAGACCACGCAGGTGCCGCAGTTGCTGGTGTCGCAGCCCCAGTGCGTGCCGGTCAGACCCAGCACGTCGCGCAGGAAGTGCACCAGCAGCAGCCGGCCCTCGATCTCCCGGGTGACCTCGACGTCGTTGACGGTCATGGTGACCTGCATGCTCAGCTCCTCGCCCGTTCGACGGCCCGGCGCAGGGTCCGCCGGGTCAGCTCGGCGGCCAGATGCCGCTTGTAGTCCGCGCTGCCGCGCTGGTCGGTCACCGGGTCGCAACTGTCCGCGGCGATCGCCCCGGCCTGCTCGTAGAGGCTCTCCGAGGGTTCCTGCCCGCGCAGCGTCGCCGAGATCGCCGGGATGCCGGTGGTGTTGGGGCCGACCGCCGCGAGCCCGACCCGGGCGTCGACGATCGCGCCGCCGTCGAGCCACACCGCCGCGCCGGCCGACACCACGGCCCAGTCGCCGGCCCGGCGCTCGACCTTGGCGTACGCGCTGCCACAGCCGGGCCGTACCGGTAGCCGGATCTCGACCAGGATCTCGTCGTCGGCGACGGCCGTCTCGTACGGCCCGACGTGGAACTCCTCCATCGACACGACCCGCTCCGCGCCGCCCGGGCCACGGATCACGCACCGCGCGTCCAGCGTCGTGCAGACCGCCGACAGGTCCTCGGACGGGTCGGCCTGGCACAGCGAGCCGCCCAGCGTGCCCCCGCCCGCCGGGTGCGCGGGGAGATCCGGGAGGTCGACCTGGC
>NZ_JBEYSL010000077.1:0-17980 GCF_040642735.1 Micromonospora sp. NPDC047753
TCCGTGGCGTTGTCGCGGTGCGGGGAAACAGCGGAGGTACACGTGCTGCGGTTCGGCTTGTTCGGCACCGGTCACTGGGCGATCGAGACGCACGGGAAGGCGCTGCACGCCCATCCCGACGCGGAGCTGGTCGGTGTGTGGGGTCGCAACCCGGAGCGGGCCTCCGCGCTGGCCGAGCGGTACGGGGTGCCCGCCTACGCCGACGTCGACGCGCTGATCGAGCAGTGCGAGGCGATCGCCGTCGCCCTGCCGCCGGACATCCAGGCCGACATCGCGGTCCGGGCGGCCCGCGCCGGTCGGCACCTGCTGCTGGACAAGCCGCTGGCGCTCAGCGTGGATGACGCCGACCGGGTCGTGGCCGCCGCCGAGGAGTCCGGGGTCGCCTCGGTCGTCTTCTTCACCCAGCGGTTCCAGCCCAACGTGACAGCGTTCCTCGCCGCCACCGCCGCCGCCGGGGGCTGGCAGCACGGCCGGACCACCGCGTTCGCCTCGATCTTCCAGGACGGCAGCCCGTACGGCGGCTCGTTGTGGCGTCGGGAGCACGGTGCGCTCTGGGACATCGCCCCGCACGCGCTCTCGATCCTCCTGCCGGTGCTGGGCCGGGTGACGCAGGTGGCGGCGATGGACGGACCGAACGGGATGGTGCATCTGCTGCTCACCCACGAGGGCGGTGCCACGAGCAGCGCCTCGCTCTCCCTGGACGCCCCGACCGAGTCGATGGCCCGGGAGTTCGTGTTCTACGGCGAGAACGGCATCGAGAACGTCCCGTTCGGCGAGAACGACGCCGCCACGGCGTTCGGCGTCGCCATCGACCAACTCGTCGAGCAGGTGCGGGCGGGTACCCGGGACCACCGCTGTGACGTCCGCTTCGGCCGCGAGGTCGTCGCCATCCTCGCCGCCGCCGAAACCGCCCGAACCGAATCCCGCACCATCCCCCTCCCCTAACCCCCAACCCCAGCCCAACCGCCCGTCGCCCCGGTGATCATGAAGTTAGCGGCGCGACACGCCGTGGCGGATGGCAATAACCTCATGATCGCCGGGCCGGGCCGGGCCGGGGCGGGGCGGGGCGGGGCGGGGCGGGGCTGGGCTGGGCGGGGCTGGGTTTAGGTGGGGGTGGTTAGGGCGGCGTTCAGCTCGTCCGGGTTGGTGAACTGCTCGGGTGGTAGGGCCTGGAGCATCTGCAACATTGCCGTGCTGGCCCCGTTCTCCTGACCCCAGCGGATCAGGTCCTCCCGGGAGACCGGGTAGTCGAGCCCGGCCAGGTACTCCTGCAACTGAACCCCGGTGACGGTCATGTCGGCCGGCTACCCGCTCGCGGTGGTCGTACACCGGCTTGGTTGGAGCCCACGACGGCCCGGCGGCCGGCGTGTCGGCCCGTGACGCGCGCACGGTTTGCCGCAGCGGCGGTCGGGTAGCCGCTGGCATGCTGGTTCAGCGGCTCGGCGCGCCGAGCGATTTCGACCCGTTGCTGGAGCGCGTTCGCAACGCCCGGGTGGTGATGATCGGCGAGTCCACCCACGGCAGTTACGACTACTACCGGTTGCGCGAGCAGCTCACCCGCCGGTTGATCGCGGAGTGTGGTTTCTCCTTCGTCGCGGTGGAGGGTGACTGGCCCGACTGCGATCGGGTGCACCGGTCGGTGACGGCCGCGCCGGGTGGCGCGCTCGAACCGCAGCTCGCACTCGACCAGTTTGAGCGATGGCCGACCTGGATGTGGGCCAATGCCGAGGTGGCCCGGTTCGCCAGCTGGCTGCGGGCCTGGAACCTGGAGCTGCCGGAGGAGGAACGGGCCGGGTTCCACGGCCTCGACGTGTACAGCCTCTGGGAGTCGATGCAGGCGATCTTCGACTACCTGGGGGAGGAGGACCCGAAGTCGCTGGAGGCGGCGCAGGACGCCTACCGGTGTTTCGAGCCGTACGGCAAGAGGGTCGAGGAGTACGGCGCGGCCAGCCGCTTCGTCTCCGCGCGGTGCGAGGAGGAGGTCGTCCGCCTGCTCGCCCGGACCCGTGAACACGCCCTCTCCGACGGCCCGGACCGCTTCTCGGCCTGGCAGAACGCGGAGGTGGTGGCCGGCGCCGAGCGCTACTACCGGGCGATGGTGGCCGGCGGGCCGGACTCGTGGAACATCCGCGACACCCACATGCAGGACACCCTGGACCGGCTGTTGGACCGGTACGGCCCGGACGCCCGGGGCGTCGTCTGGGCGCACAACACGCACGTCGGAGATGCGCGGGCCACCGACATGGCCGCCGACGGGATGGTCAACATTGGTCAGTTGGCCCGGGAGCGGCACGGCGAGGACGCGGTGGCCCTGGTCGGCTTCGGCAGCTACCGGGGCACAGTGATCGCCGCACCCCGCTGGGGTTCGCCGCCCGAGGCGATGGTGGTGCCCCCGGCTCGGGAGGGCTCGGTCGAGCGGCGGTTGCACGAGCTGATGCCGGAGCGGGCGGTGCTGATCTTCGGCGGCGACGATCAGCCGGGCTGGGTCACCGAAACCGTTGACCACCGGGCGATCGGGGTCGTCTACGACCCGTCGTTCGAGTCCTGGGGCAACTACGTGCCCACCCGGCTCGGCGACCGCTATGACGCCTTCATCTGGTGCGACGACACCACGGCCCTGCACCCGCTACCGGTGCCAGCGGCCCCTGGCGAGATGGAAACCTACCCAGCAGGAGTCTGACCGCGCCCGCTGGCGTCGATCATGGAGTTGTGGTGCTGGACGAAGGCCCCTGATCGGGGCACGACGGGCACCACAACTCCATGATCGACCGGGGTGGTGCGGTCAGACGTGCGTGGGGGTGCGGTCTTCCAGGTGGGTGCGCAGGCCTTCGCCCTCGATGTCCACGTTGGGCAAGGCCCGGTTGAGCCAGCGGGGGAGCCACCAGGCGCGGTCGCCGAGCAGGGACATGACCGCCGGGACGATGGTCATCCGGACCACGAACGCGTCGATGGCCACGCCGATGGCGAGCGCGAAGCCCATCGACTTGATGATCGGGTCTTCGAGGAACACGAAGCCGCCGAAGACCGACATCATGATCAGCGCGGCAGCGGTGACCACCCGGGCACCGTGGCCCATGCCGCTGATCGTGGCCTCACGCGCGGTGTCGCCGTGCACGAAGTCCTCCCGCATCCGGGAGACCAGGAACACCTCGTAGTCCATGGCCAGCCCGAACAGGATGCCGATCAGCAGGATGGGCAGGAAGCTGACCAGCGGGGCCGGGGTGTCCAGGCCGACCAGGTCGGCGAGGTGGCCCTGCTGGAAGATCGCCACCGTGATGCCGAACGTGGCGGCCACGGTGAGCAGGAAGCCCAGCGCCGCCTTGAGCGGCACCAGCAGCGAGCGGAAAACCAGCATCAGCAGGAGCACCGAGAGCCCGACGACCAGCAGCAGGTAGATCGGCAGTGCGTCGGAGAGCTTCTCGGAGACGTCGATACCGATGGCGGTGGCGCCGGTGAGCAGCACCTCGGCGCCCTGCACCCCGCCGACCGCGTCGCGGACGTCGTGCACCAGGGTCTCGGTGGCCTCGTCGGTCGGGCCGGTCTTCGGTACCACACCGAGCAGGGCGGTCCGGCCGTCCGGGCTCAGCTGCGGCGGTGCCACCGCGAGGACGTTCTCGGTGCGCTGGATCATCGCGGTCACCTGCGGCACCGCGGCTGCGGTCGCCTGCGCGTCGTCGCCCGCCACGACCACCGCGAGCCGGCCGGTGAAGCCCGGACCGAAGCCCTCGGTGGTCAGGTCGCTCGCCACCCGGGCCGGGGAGCCCTCCGTCGCCGTACTGGCGTCCGGCAGGGCCAGTCGCATGTCCGGCGTGGGCAGCGCGAGCAGCCCCAGGCCGAGCAGCGCGACCAGGATGACCGGCACCCGGAAGCGGGTGACGAAGCGTGCCCAGCGGAAGCCGAACCCGGAGCGGTCCTCGACCGGCAGCGTCTCTTCGCCCACCGGCTCGCCCAGCGCGGCCGATTCGACAGTGGCGCGCAGCTTGCGCGGGAGCACCCGGTGGCCGGCGAAGCCGAGCAGTGCGGGCTGGAGGGTGATCGCCACGAGTACAGCGATGGTGACAGTGGCGGCGGCGGCGAGACCCATCACGGTGAGGAACGGGATGTTCACCACGGCCAGGCCGGCGAGGGCGATGACCACCGTGGCGCCCGCGAAGACCACCGCGGAACCGGCGGTGCCCACCGCACGGCCGACCGCCTCCTCCGGGGACAGGCCCTCGAGCAGGTTCTGTCGGTGCCGGGAGGTGATGAACAACGAGTAGTCGATGCCGACGGCGAGGCCGAGCATCAGCGCCAGGATCGGCGCGGTGCTGGTCAACTCGATGACGCCGCTCAGCGCGAACAGACCGGCCATGCCGACACCCACGCCGATCAGCGCGTTGAGCATGGTCATTCCGGCGGCGACCAGTGAACCGAACGTGATGATCAGGACGATCGCGGCGACCAGTACGCCGAGCGCCTCGGTGGAGCCGATCTCCGGCTCACCACCCAGCACCTCGCCACCCGGGGCGACCTGCCAACCCTTCGCCTCAACGGCAGCACCGACCTCCTCGTACGCGGTGCGCTGCTCGTCGGTCACCTCGTCGCCGCCGGTGGCGAACTGAACCTGGACCAGCGCGTACCGGCCGTTGGGCGAGACCGCGCCGACCTGGAACGGGTTGACCGCGCCGACCACGCCGGGCAGCGTCGAGGCCTCCTGGACCAGCTCCTGCACCACGGCCTGGCCCTCGGGAGTGGCCAGTTGGCCGTCGGCGGGCGCCTTGACCGCGATGGTGCCGGTGGCGCCGCTGGCCGCGGGGAACTGGTCGGCCAGCAGGTCGAGCGCGCGCTGGCTCTCGGTGCCGGGCATTGTGAAGTTGCTCGCCGTCGGGCCGCGCAGGGTCGCCGCGGCGAGGCCGGCGACGACGAGTACGACTAGCCAGAGCGCGACGACGAGCCGTCGCCGGCGCAACGCGCCCCGGCCGAGCCGGTAGAGCAGGGTGGCCATCAGGAGTCCTTGTCCTCGGTCGTGGGTGAATGGGGCACTGGTACGTCGACGGGTTCGACGGCCCGCCGGGCGAGAGTGAGCAGGGCGAGGCGCAGTTCGTCGTCGGGGATGTCGGCGAACTCGGCGCACGCCTCGGAGATGCCGGCGAGCAGCACCAGCGCGGCGATCCGGGCGCCTGGCCGGTCGGAGTGCCCGGCGAGGGCGTCCCGCAGCCGGTCGGAGATTTCCTGGATGTGCGCGAAGGCGGGCTGGCACAGCAGCTCCGGGAACTCGCCGCGCAGTACGGCGATCTCCTGTCGGAACCGCACCGCGAGGTCGACGAAGCCGCGTGCGGCGACCTCCTGGGCGGCAGCCCCGGTCAGGCCGTTGAGCTGGTCGTCGAGGCTGCGAAGCACCTCGATCGCGGGTGCCATCAGTTCGGCGAGCAGGGCTTCCTTGTTGGCGAAGTGGTAGAGCACGGTGGCCTTGGAGCAGCCGACCTCTCGGGCGATGTCCTGCAGGGAGGTGCCCCGGTAGCCGGTCACCGTGAACTGCCGCGCCGCCGCGGCGAGGATCTCGCCGTGCGTGTCGGGTACCGCTCTGCCCATGCCCGGTCCACCTCCCGCAGACCAGCATGCCTGACCGATCGGTCAGACCCTGACCGATCGGTCAGATGGAAGCGGTGGCGTTCACCACACCCCTGGCGGGTTTCATCAGGCGTGCTCGGCGTCGTACCTGGTCCGGGCCTCGGCGATGGCCCGCCGATGCCGCTCGGCCCAACTGGTCAGCGCGACCAGCGACTCGTAGAGCTCCAGCGCCATCGGGGTGGCCGTGTATTCGACCTTGGGCGGGACGGTCGGGTAGACGGTGCGGTGCAGCAGGCCGTCCCGCTCCAGGTTGCGCAGCGTCAGCGTGAGCATCCGGCGGCTGATCCCCTCGATGTGCCGCTCCAGTTCGGTGAAGCGCACCGGTCCGTGGGAGGCGGCCACCAGGATGCCGATGCTCCACTTGCCGCCGACCCGGTCGAGCACCTCGCGGACGGTGCACGCGCGAGCCTGGCCCGGGGTGAACGGCACGTTCTCGGCCGAGCAGGTCAGCTCGGCCGAGACCAGCGCGGACACATCGCTGTTCCTCTGGGACATCAAAGTGCCTCCTTCCGCCGTGGTTAATGGTCACAGACGATGGCCTCGGTAACAAACCGTGCACCAAGGAGGGTTCCGTGGAACGTGTCGTCCCATCCCGCTGGCCGGCGCTGCTGGTGCTCTGCGCCGGCAGCCTGATGATCATCCTGGATGGCACCGTCGTCGCGGTGGCGCTGCCCGCCATCCAACGCGACCTGGGCTTCAGCGCCACCGACCTGGCCTGGGTGGTGAACGCCTACCTGGTCGCGTTCGGCGGGCTGCTGCTACTCGCCGGCCGGCTCGGAGATCTGCTGGGCCGGCGCAGGGTCTTCCTGGCCGGCGTCGCGACGTTCACAGTCGCCTCGCTGGCCTGCGCGGTCGCCACCGGGCCGGCCCTGCTGGTGGGCGCGCGGTTCGGGCAGGGCATCGGCGGCGCTCTGGCCATGGCGGTCAGCCTCGGCATGATCGTCCGGCTCTACCCCGAAGCGGCCGAGCGGGCCCGCGCCATCGCCGTCTTCAGCTTCACCGGCGCGGCCGGTGCGTCGGTCGGCACGGTCGCCGGAGGGGTGCTCACCGAGGCCGCCGGATGGCGGACCATCTTCCTGGTCAACGTGCCGATCGGGGCGGTCATCCTCATCGCGTCCCTCCGCCGGCTGCCGGCCGAACGAGGGATCGGCCTGCGCGCCGGCCTGGACCTGCCCGGCGCGCTGCTCGCCACCGCCGGCCTGATGGCCGCCGTGTTGGGCATCGTCGGAACGGGCGAGCACGGCTGGACCAGCCCCCGGACGCTCGGCGCGGTGGCCCTCGCGGTGCTGCTGCTCGGCGGGTTCGCGCTGCGCCAACGGGTGGCGGCGGCCCCGCTCGTGCCGTCCCGGGTGCTGCGCGTCCCGGGCCTGGTGGCGGCGAACGCCGTGCAGTTCCTCATGGTCTGCGCGTACTTCGGGTTCCAGTTCCTGCTCGCCGTGGAGCTGCAACTGGTGCTGGGGTTGGATGCCGCCGCGACCGGCTGGGCCTTCCTGCCCACCCCGGTCGTGATCGCCGTGGTCTCGCTCGGCCTGGCCGGTCGGCTGATCGCCCGCTTCGGTGCCCGGATGGTCCTGCTGGTCGGGCTCGGTCTGGCGAGCGTCGGCTTTCTCCTGCTCGCCCGGCTGCCCGCCGACGGTGCCTACGTCGCTGACGTACTCCCCGCGATGTTGATCTTTGGGGTGGCCGGCGGCCTGACCCTGCCGGCGGTCACCACGGTGGCCATGGCCGGCGCGACCGACACCGACGCCGGGCTCGCCTCCGGCCTGGTCAACACCACCCAACAGGTAGGCGGAGCGGTCGGCCTGGCCGCGCTGGCCACAGTTGCCGCCACCCGCACCGACGGGCTGCGGGCCGCCGGCTGGGCCGAGACCGCCGCGCTCGCCGGCGGCTACCGGACGGCGTTCGCCGTGGCCGTGGGTCTCGTGGTCGCCGCGTGGCTGGTGGCGCTGACCACACTGCCCCGACGCCCGGCCCGGCCGTCGTCGGCGGCCGACCCGTCGGAGCCGGCCGGGGTGGGTGCCGGAATCGATCCGTAGCGAAGCGCCGCGTCCAGTTGACCGACGGCGGTGCGGCCGGGAGGGTGGTCGGGTGAGCAAGGCTGACGAGACCCGGGACGGCGTGGCCCTGACCAACCTGGACCAGCCGCTGTCCGACCGGGACGACGCGACGAAGCGTGACCTGGTCGACTACCTCGACGCGGTGCGGGACCAGATCCTCCCGCAGCTGCGGGGCCGGCCGCTGTCGGTGATCAGGGTCCGCCCCGGCCAGCCGCCGTTCATGCAGAAGAACCTGCCCCGCTACACCCCGGACTGGGTCCGCCGGGCGCCGGTCTGGGCGGAGGCGTCGCACCGGGAGATCTCGTACGCCCTCTGCGACGACCGCCGCACCCTGCTCTGGTTCGCCAACCAGCGGGCGGTGGAGTACCACCCGACGCTGGCCACCGTGGCGGATCTGCACCGCCCGACCCACCTGATCCTCGACCTGGACCCGCCGGACGGCGACGGGTTCCGCGCGGCGGTCGACGCCGCCCTGCTGGTCCGTCAGGCGCTCGCCGACGCCGGCCTGGCCGGTGCGGTCAAGACCAGCGGCGCCAAGGGCGTGCACGTCTTCGTTCCGGTGACCGACGAACCAACGGCCGAGGAGCTGGCCGCCGCCACCCGGGCGCTCGCCGTCCGCGCCGAGCGGCTCGACCCGGCGCTGGCCACCACCGCGTACATCAAGGAGGACCGGGGCGGCCGGGTCTTCGTGGACGCCACCCGGGCGGGCGGGGCGACGGTGGCAGCGGCGTACAGCCCCCGGTTGCGCCCCGGGATGCCGGTCTCGTTCCCGGTCGACTGGGCGGACCTGACCGAGGTGACCCCCGCCGACTTCACCATCCGGACCGCGCCCGCGCTGCTCGCCGACGGCGACCCGTGGGCCGCGCTGATGCCGGCTCCACAACCGCTCCCCGCGGACCTGGTCGCCGAGGGCCGGACCATCCCGGTCGCCCGGGTGCAGGCCATGCACGAGGGGAAGCGCCGGGCCCGCGCCCGCCGCGAGGCCGGCTGACCGGCCCGCCGGCCCCCGCCCGGCGAGCGGCGGATTGTCGGTGGGTTGTGGCACGATTTCGCAGGTGAGCAGCAAATCCGACGCGACCCAGCGACTGGCCGACCTGGCGCGGCTGCGCCGGGTCCGTGACCGGATCGACCGGGAGTACGCGTCTCCGTTGGACGTCGAGGCACTCGCCCGTGGCGCGCACATGTCGGCCGGGCACCTCAGCCGTGAGTTCCGGCTCGCCTATGGCGAATCTCCCTACAGCTACCTCATGACCCGGCGGATCGAGCGGGCGATGGCCCTGTTGCGCCGTGGCGACCTGAGCGTCACCGACGTCTGTTTCGCTGTCGGTTGCTCGTCGTTGGGCACCTTCAGCACCCGCTTCACGGAGCTGGTGGGCGTTCCGCCCAGCGTCTACCGGCGGCAGGCGGCGCAGGCGACGGCCGGCATGCCCTCGTGCGTGGCGAAGCAGGTGACCAGACCGGTCAGGAATCGAGAAGCGCGGGTCGCCGAGCCGCAACTAGCGTGACCAGCATGAACATCACCATTCATTCGAGTTTCCTGCCGCACACCGACCCGGAGGCCTCGCTGGCCTTCTACCGCGACATCCTCGGCTTCGAGGTCCGCCTCGACGTCGGGTACGAGGGGATGCGGTGGATCACGGTCGGGCCGGTCGGCCAACCCAGCACCGCCATCGTCCTGCACCCGCCGGCCGCCAACCCCGGCATCACCGACGACGAGCGGCAGACCATCCTTGAGCTGATGGCCAAGGGCAGCTACTTCGGCGTCAACCTGGCCACCACCGACCTCGACGCCACCTTCGCCAAGTTGGAGGCCAGCGACGCCGAGGTCGTCCAGGAGCCGACCGATCAGCCGTACGGCGTGCGCGACTGTGCCTTCCGGGACCCGGCGGGCAATATGGTCCGCATCCAGGAAGTGCGCTGATTCCTGCGCGCCCGACAGATGGAGACACGATGAGCACGGCCATTCAGCGGTCCGCGCCGCACGTCGCCGACAGCCACGACCTGATCCGGGTGCAGGGCGCGCGGGTGAACAACCTCAAGGACGTCAGCGTCGAGATCCCGAAGCGGCGGCTGACGGTGTTCACCGGTGTCTCCGGTTCCGGCAAGAGCTCGCTGGTGTTCGGCACCATCGCGGCCGAGTCGCAGCGGATGATCAACGAGACCTACAGCGCCTTCGTGCAGGGCTTCATGCCGACGTTGGCGCGGCCCGAGGTCGACCTGCTGGATGGCCTGACCACGGCGATCATCGTGGACCAGGAGCGGTTGGGCGCCAACTCCCGCTCCACCGTCGGCACCGCCACCGACGCCAACGCGATGCTGCGCATCCTGTTCAGCCGGCTCGGGCAGCCGCACATCGGCTCGCCCAACGCGTACTCCTTCAATGTTCCCTCGGTGAAGGCGACCGGGGCGATCACCGTCGATCGCGGCGCCGGCAAGACGAAGACCGAGAAGGCGACCTTCAACCGTCTCGGCGGCATGTGCCCACGGTGCGAGGGCATGGGTGCGGTGACCGACATCGACCTGTCGGCGCTCTACGACGACAACCTCTCGCTCAACGAGGGTGCGATCACCATCCCGGGTTACAGCATGGAGGGCTGGTACGGCCGGATCTTCCGGGGCTGCGGCTACTTCGACCCGGACAAGCCGATCGCCAAGTTCACCAAGCGGGAGCTGCACGACCTGCTCCACCGGGAGCCGACCAAGATCAAAATTGATGGCATCAACCTGACGTACGCGGGCCTCATCCCGTCGATCCAGAAGTCCTTCCTCGCCAAGGACATCGACGCCCTGCAGCCGCACATCCGCGCCTTCGTGGAGCGCGCGGTGACGTTCACGACCTGCCCCGAGTGTGCCGGCACCCGGCTCAGCAAGGAGGCCCGGTCGTCGAAGATCAAGGGCAGGAACATCGCCGACGCGTGTGCGATGCAGATCAGCGACCTGGCCGCCTGGGTCCGCGGGATCGACGAGCCGTCGGTGGCCCCGCTGCTGGCCGGCCTGCAACATCTCCTCGACTCGTTCGAGGAGATCGGGCTGGGCTACCTGTCCCTCGATCGACCGTCGGGCACCCTCTCCGGCGGAGAGGCGCAGCGCACCAAGATGATCCGCCACCTCGGCTCCTCGCTCACCGACGTCACGTACGTCTTCGACGAGCCGACGATCGGGCTGCACCCGCACGACATCCAACGGATGAACGAGCTGCTGCTCCAGTTGCGCGACAAGGGCAACACCGTGCTGGTCGTGGAGCACAAGCCGGAGGCCATCGCCATCGCCGACCACGTCGTCGACCTCGGGCCCGGCGCAGGCACGGAGGGCGGGGCCGTCTGCTACGAGGGCACAGTGGAAGGTCTGCGGGCCAGCGGCACCATCACCGGCCGCCACCTCGACGACCGGGCGGCCCTCAAGGAGACGGTACGGACGCCCACCGGCAAGCTGGAGATCCGCGGCGCCACCGCCAACAACCTCCAGGACGTGGACGTCGACGTACCCCTCGGGGTGCTCGTCGTCGTGACCGGCGTCGCCGGCTCCGGCAAGAGTTCGCTGGTGCACTCCTCGATCCCGGCCGGCGCGGGCGTGGTCTCGATCGACCAGGGCGCGATTCGCGGCTCACGGCGCAGCAACCCGGCCACCTACACCGGGTTGCTCGACCCGATCCGCAAGGCGTTCGCGAAGGCCAACGGGGTGAAGCCGGCGCTGTTCAGCGCCAACTCCGAGGGCGCCTGCCCGAGCTGCAACGGCGCCGGCGTCATCTACACCGACCTGGGGATGATGGCGGGCGTCGCCGCACCCTGCGAGGACTGCGAGGGCAAGCGGTTCCAGGCGTCGGTGCTGGAATACCGCTTCGGCGGCCGGGACATCAGCGAGGTGCTCGCGATGTCGGTGACGGAGGCCGAGAAGTTCTTCGGCGCCGGCGAGGCGCGTACGCCGGCTGCGCACGCCATCCTCGAGCGGCTCGCCGACGTCGGGCTCGGCTACCTGAGCCTGGGGCAGCCGCTCACGACTCTCTCCGGCGGCGAGCGGCAACGGCTCAAGCTGGCCACCCACATGGCCGAGAAGGGCGGCGTCTACGTCCTCGACGAGCCGACCACCGGCCTGCACCTGGCCGACGTCGAGCAACTGCTCGGTCTGCTCGACCGCCTGGTCGACGCCGGCAAGTCGGTGATCGTCATCGAGCACCACCAGGCGGTCATGGCGCACGCCGACTGGATCATCGATATCGGCCCCGGTGCCGGCCACGACGGTGGCCGGATCGTCTTCGAGGGCACACCCACGGACCTCGTCGCCGCCCGCTCCACCCTCACCGGCGAGCACCTGGCGGCGTACGTCGGCAGGTGAGATCGGCGATCAGCGCTCCGCTCGGCGTGGCCTGCTGATGGGGGCGCCGAGCATTCCGGTGATGGCGTCGACGAGGAAGTCACCGACCTCGGGCCATCGCGGGTCTTCGCCGTCGCGCTCGGCGCGTGCCTCGACCTCGGCCGTCGCGGTGCTGACGATGCGAGTGATCAGGCGCGCCCGGCCGGCGACCACCTCCGGGTCGAGGTGCCGTAGCCGCGCGGCCAGTGACTCGCGCAGCTCCAGTGCCTGTGGCGTGGTGTCCTGCGCTTCCCGCATGATCGGCTGGGTGGCGGGGTTGTGCAGCACGTGGTCGAGAAACCGGGCCCGCCAGCTCGGGCGCGGTAGCTGGTCGAGGACCCGCATGCTCGGTGCCACGAGACCGCGTATGTCGCCGAGGACCGAGTCCTCGGCTGGGGGCATTCCCTCGCGTTGTTCCGACACGTCGCGCACGTGGCGGGCCAGGAGCGCCTTCAGCAGGCCCTCGCGCCCGCCGAAGTAGTAGCGCACCGCCGAGTGGTTGGTGTTGCCGGCCGCCTCGGCCACCCTGCGGTCGGAGACCTCGGCGACTCCCGACTCGGCGAACAGCCGCTCCGCCGCGTCCAGCAGCGCGGTGCGTGCCGCCTCGGACCGCCTCATGACCGGCCCCCTCGTGTGTCCTCGCCCGGATGTGACTCAGGTCAACCTAGCCGGATTCCCGGTCCTGGCATCCGCCGCCTACAGTTTGTAAGTCAGTTGGCGTACAAACATGAGCTGGAGCGTGCATGGATACCGAAGCCGTGATCGAGGCTGCCGACGTGGTGGACGGCCGCCCGCCCGGCGCGGACCGCAAGGAACAGATCATCCGAATGGTCGCCCTGTTCGTGATGCCGTTTCTCATGGTCACGATGATGTTCGCGACCTACATGTCGACCATGCACTCACCGCACCCCCGGGACATGCCGGTCGCGGTCGTCGGCAGCGGCGCCACGGCGCAGGCAGTGGTCGACGGGCTCAACGCGGGTGAGAGCACCGAGGCCACGCTGGTGACCACCCGCGACGACGCCGTCGACCTGCTGCACGACCAGGAAGCCGCCGGCGCGCTCGTCCTGCCCACCGACGGCAGCGCCAACGCGACAATCCTCACCGCCTCGGCGGCCGGAGCCTCGCAGAACGCCACCGTTCAGCAGTTGCTCGCGCCCGTGGTCTTCCAGAACAGCTTGCAGTCCACCACCGAGGACGTCGCACCGCTACCCGCGGGTGACTCGGCCGGCATCGCGGTCCTGTTCGCGGCGATGGGCATGATGCTGGCCGGTTACGTGCCCTTGAGCATCATGGTGATGGGCGTCCCGCACCTGCTGCGGCTGCGACGGTTCCTGCCCGTGCTGGCCGGCTGGTCCGCGCTCACCAGCTCGATCATCTGGCTCATCCTCGGGCCCGTCGTGGGTGCCGTCGACGGCCACTACCTCACCTTCCTCGGCGTCGGCATGCTCGCCACCGCGGCCGTCGGCCTGGCCCAGCTGCTGCTCTCCAAGCTGATCGGGCCCCTCGCGGTGCTGCCCGGCATGCTGCTCTGGGTCGTGTTCGGCATGCCCGCGTCAAACCTGGCCCTGTCCGTGCACAACATGCCCGGGTTCTTCCAGTTCCTGCATGGCGTGCTGCCGCTCCCGGCGGCCGGTGAGGCGCTGCGCTCGGTCCTGTACTTCGACGGCAACGGCCTGGGCACCCACCTGATCGTCCTGGCTGTGTGGATCGTGGCCGCCCTCGCGCTCTGCCTCTTCAAGGAGCGCAGCGCGAGCGGGAACATGATCCCCGGCGTCCCGCCGATCACCGACCCCGACTCGAAGGCCCCCGCTCTGGCCGGCGGGCCGCCGCGCTCCAAGCGATTCCGGTACGTGGCCGCAGCCGGCTTCCCGCTGGCCATCCTCGTGGTCGTCGTGGGTGCCATGGGGTTCTCCATGCACAAACCGCAACCACACGACATCCCGGTCGTCGTGGTCGCCGCCGCCCCGGGGCAGGCTCAGCAGACCGCTGCCGGCCTCAACGCACAGCTCGACGGCATTCTCGACGTCACCGTCGCCGAAACCGTGGATGAGGCCACCGAGCAGATCCGCTCCCGTGACGTGGTCGCCGCCTTCGTCCTGCCGTCGGCGCCGGACACTCCGGCGACGCTGTACTCGGCGTCCGCAGCCAACGCCAGCCAGCAGTCCGCGATCCGCGCGATCTTCCAGCCGATCACCGCCGCCCAGGGCCTCCCGCTCACGGTCACCGACGTGCAACCCCTGAGCGAGACCGACACCGGCGGCAGCAACAGCATGTACGTCGGCATGTCCTGGATCATGGCCGGCTTCCTGTTCCTGGCCGTCCTGCGCGGCGGTGCCCCGCACGTGCGCCGCCTGCGCCAGTTCCTGCCGCTGCTGGGCGGCTGGGCGATCGGCATGTCCGTCTGGCTGTGGTTCCTCTTCGACGTCCTCATCGGCGCGATCAGCGGCAACGCCCTGGAGACGATCGCCTACGGCACCCTGACCATCTTCTCTGTCTCCCTGGCCACCGGAGTGCTCACCCGCACCGTCGGCCTGGCCGGCATCATCCCGATGATGGTGGTGCTCATGATGGCCGGCGTACCCGCCTCCGGCGGTGGCATGTCGGTGTACCTGGTCCCCGAGGTGTTCCGCCCCCTCCAGGACGTGCTGCCGCTGCCCGCGGCGGTCGACATCGCCCGATCGCTTCGGTACTTCGACGGCGTCGGCGTGGGACAGAACCTGCTGGTCATCGCCATCTGGGGCGCTGTCGGGCTGGTCCTGAACCTGGTGATCGACCAGTGGCTCAAACGCCGCGAGCGCCGCTCGGACTCCGGCGGCCCGGATGCGGGTGCGGCACCCGAGCCGCACCTGAGACTGGTGCCGGCCGAGGCGCACTGAGCGGCACCGCAGCCCACCGCCGATCCCTCGCGATCGGCGGTGGGCTGCTCCTTCTGGTCAGGCGGGCTTGTACTCGACGGCGACGTCGAGCACCCAGGTGACGCCGAACGGGTCGGTGAGCATGCCGTAGAGGGGACCCCAGCCGGCCGGCGCGAGGTCGACCAGGACGGTCGAGCCCTCGCTGAGCTTCTTCCAGTAGCCGGTGATCTCGTCGGCGTCGCTGCCCCGGACCGAGACGAAGAACGGGCTCTCGCCCTGGCTCCACGGCCGCGCCGACGGCACGTCGTACGCCATGATCTGGAAGCCCTCGGCGGACGTGACCTGACCCC
The DNA here is from genome assembly GCF_040642735.1 of Micromonospora sp. NPDC047753. Classification (NCBI taxonomy): domain Bacteria; kingdom Bacillati; phylum Actinomycetota; class Actinomycetes; order Micromonosporales; family Micromonosporaceae; genus Micromonospora; species Micromonospora sp. NPDC047753. Next base: position 15,226 of record NZ_JBEYSL010000077.1, read on the forward strand.
ACATGACCTGGTCGGCCTCATCCGGGCTCTGCACGTTGTGGGCGTCGGCGTAGGTCACCGCGGCGAGGTCCCCGACGAAGACGGACCGGTAGAAGTCGAGGGCGGCCCGCGCGTTGCCCCGAAGGTTGATGTGCGCGACGGTGTTGATGCTCATTGCTGCTCCTCGTGTGACGTGACCCGTGGCTGGTGCCCCGGGTGCAACGCCGACGATGGCAGGGGTAGCGGTCAGGTTGTGGCCGCTACCTGGGGCAGACTCGGATGCATGGCCACGACCTCCGCGAGACTGCTGTCGCTGCTCTCGCTCCTCCAGGCCCGACGTGACTGGCCGGGTGGCCTCCTGGCCGAGAGGCTGGACGTGAGCCCGCGAACGGTGCGCCGCGACGTCGACCGGCTGCGCGAGCTCGGCTACCCGATCAGCGCGTTCAAGGGGCCGGCCGGCGGGTACCGGCTCGACGCCGGTGCCGAACTGCCACCGCTGCTGTTCGACGACGATCAAGCCGTGGCAATCGCCGTCGCACTCCAGGTGGCAGCCCTCTCCGGGGCGGACATCCAGGAGGGCGCGGCGCGAGCGCTGAACACCATGCGGCAGGTCATGCCCAGCCGACTGCGGCACCGCATCGACGCTCTCCAGGTCACCGCCGTCGGAAAACCCACCACCGGGCCGGACTCCCCGGTCGACCGCACCGTGCTGACAGCCATCGGCGCGGCCGTCCACGCCCACGAGGTTCTGCGCTTCGACTACGCCTCGACGAGCGCCGCCACCGACGCGCCGCCCCGCCGCGTGGAGCCCCACCACCTCGTCACCTGGAATGGGCGCTGGTATCTCGTCGCCTGGGACCTCGACCGGGACGACTGGCGAACCTTCCGCTGTGACCGGGTCAGCCCGCGTACCCCGACCGGACCACGCTTCACCCCACGACAACTACCCAGGGGAGACGTGGCCACGTACGTCACGGGCCGCTTCCGAGGTTCCACCGAAAGCTCAGCGTGGCCCTGCGTAGGCGAGGTCATCATCAACCTTCCCGCCGCCGTCGTCGCCGCGTACACCCGCGACGGGCTTGTCGAAGAACTCGACCCCGACCGCTGCAGGCTCGCACAGGGCTCCTGGTCCTGGGTCGGCCTCGCTGCCGCGCTCGGCAGGTTCGGCGCGGACATCGAGGTGATCGGTCCGGTCGAGCTCAAGGCCGCCTTCGCGGGACTCGCCCGCCGCTACGCCGACGCGGCCCGTCCGAGACTAGACGCCCGGCGGCCGTGCGCGTCGTGTCGTCGCGGCGGCGAGGACTCCGCAGCTGGCGGTGATCAGCCCGAGGACGGGTGTGACCTGGTTGACGTACCCGGGCACGGATGAGGTGACGTACGTGCCGCCGCCGCTGAGGTGGCACTCGAAGCGGAGCGGTACGTAGCTGACTCCGTACCCGTCGACCTGGCTCGCCAGCTGCGATCCGCCCTCCCTGCAGGGTTCGATCGGGAAGGAGCCGGCTCCGCCGTCCTCCGCCCGCATCACCGCGTAGCCGAGGTGGAGCAGACCCCACGCGTACACGGCGACGGCGCCCGCACCGGCGAGAAGCGCCGCCGCCCGCAACCAACCCGGCCGGGAGCGTTCGCCTTTCCTGAGCACCGCGCCGAGCCCACGTACGGTGAGGATCGCCGCGGTGGCGGCTCCGCCCAGCGCGGCGAGGAGCAGCCCGAGAAACAGCATGACGACATCATGGATCTTGCGGGTTCGCGTGCCCTCGTCGGGGCGGCCGGGCGGAGCGGCGGGCCGGAGGCCTGAGCCGGCTGATGCGGTGCTTCCCCTGGTCAGGGAGTGGCTGCTGGACCGCCGCGCGGGGCGCACGTCCACCCGGGTGCCTGTTGCGGGCTTCGGCGAGTGGCAACGCAAAACCGGGCGCGTGGAGGCTGTATCCCCCTGCGCCCGGCAGTGTCGTGTGAAACTTTTCCTGGTGCCCCCGGCAGGATTCGAACCTGCGCCCCCGCCTCCGGAGGGCGGTGCTCTATCCCCTGAGCTACGGGGGCTCAGCGACTGGAGAAGACTAGCAAACCTCCCCTGCGTACGCCGAATCGGTATCGGGTGAGCCGATCGTGTCCGATCGGCTCACCCGGTGCTCAGGCGGCTACCGCCCGCCCGCAGCTGGGCAGCGGGTGCAGGACGATTCGCCGAGGGAGCCGACGCGGCCACTCGTTGCGTGGCCAGGAGCCGTCGACGATCAGGTGGACGGTGCGCTGCTCCTCGCCACTGAGCCGCAGCACGAAGTCGCGGGGGAGCGGCGGGTCCACCGTCGGAGTAGTGATCATGAAGCGCACCCGACCGCGGGACGAGACGGCGGAGATCACGTCGGCGGCCGGCATCGTGCCGCGCAGTCGGACCCGGCCGATCCAGTAGACCTCCGCGAGGTGCTCCTGGGCGGCCCGGGTGATCCCCGGGTACTCGCTGCGGACCCAGCGCTCCACCGCGCTGACGCAGAGCCCGCAGGCCCGCTCCCGCGGTTCCCGCGGACCCAACCCCCAGGCCCGCAGGTACGCCCCGACCGCGCCGGTGTCCAGCGGCAGCTCGAAGCGCCGCTGGATGAGCGTGGTCAGGCTCTGCCGCGTCCACAACTCCTCGTCCAGGCCGAACTCGTCGGGATGGACGCCCCGCAGCATGTCGATCAACTCGAGTTCCTGTTCGCGGCTGAGCATTCCCGGCTCGCCCTGCCGCTGTCCGCGACGGACGGCTGCCACCGCCCCGTCACCACCGATGGTGTGGCGTCGGCAC
>NZ_JBEYSL010000078.1:0-17741 GCF_040642735.1 Micromonospora sp. NPDC047753
TGCCCAGGTCGTAGAAGACCGACGGGCCGCTCTTCGTGTCCACGTGCCCGACGATCACCGCAGGGCCCGGCTCACCGGGCGTGGGCCCCCGGTCGCAACGCCGTGCTGTGTTGCAGAAGGCTGGTGTGCACCTCACCGACAGTGAGCATGGCTTCCTCCGCAACGCTGCCACCGACCCGCGCTCATCGCGCGGTATGCGGCTCATGCTGATTGACGTACACCCCTCGCGACCGGCACTGACACGGATCCGCGTCCGACAACCGAGACTCCACGGGTGCGAGTTTCGACCGCCCGGATCCGTATCTGTTGACGGTCATCATAGGCCCGGGGTGAGCGGGAATCCCATGTACGTCGGGCATTCGGAGTGTTCGCGGGTCGGCCGGACGTGACAACTGCTGATATTTTCAATGGTGCGGTCGCCAGCCACTCCCTGGAGTTTGCCGTTCATGAAGGTCTACATTTCGGCCACACAAAAGGACCTGCTGGAATACCGCGCTGCCGTGCACGCCGTGGCTCGCCGCCTGGAGATCGACGACGTGGCCATGGAGGCGTACGGCGCCGACATCCGTCCGCCGCTGGAACGCTGCCTCGCCGACGTGCGCCGCTGCGACCTCTACGTGGGACTGTTCGCCTGGCGGTACGGGTTCCGGCCGCCCGGCCAGGAGTCCTCGATCACCGAGTTGGAATACCGGGAGGCGCTCGCGGCGGGAAAGCCGTGCCTGGTCTTCTTACTCGCGGAGGACACGCCCTGGCCGGTCGACATGATCGACCGGGATGCCGACTGGCAGCAGATCGTCGCCTTGCGCCGTGAGCTCAAGGAGCGTCACCTCTGCGCCTTCTTCTCCGGCGTGGACGACCTCACCGCCAAGGTGACCGCCGCACTGGCCGACGTACGCAGTGGCAGGTCCCCGGCGCGCGAGCCCGCCGACCCGGACACCCACCTGCCGACGGCCGTCCGCAACCAGTACTACAAGCAGTTGTCGCTGAGATACCACACCGTCTCGGTGGACGCGGTCTCACCGCGTCCCACCATCGGCTACCTCACCGTCGGGCTGCCCAAGGTGTTCGTGGAACCCCGCGTCCACGAGGACGCGCGACCGGAGATGCCCCTGGCGTGGTGGCGGTGGGCCGGGTCCACGCCGGGCGACGACGTCGGCGGGCTGCCCGGGGTGGTCAACCCGGAGGAGGTGGAGCGGCTCTGGGAGGAGTACGCGGCCAAGGACGAGCTGTCGCTGTTCGATGTGGTGTCCGACCCGGGCCGGCGCACGATCGTGCTGCTCGGCGACCCCGGCTCCGGCAAGTCAGCGGCCGCGCGGTACCTGGCGCTGACGCTGGCCGAGGTCTGCGTCGAGCCTCGACTGAGTGCGCTGGACCGGTACCTACCCGTCCTGATCGAGCTGCGCTCGTACGCCACCCATCACGGGGACGGCCGGTGCGACGGCTTGCTCGACTACGTCGGCCACCGCCACCAGCAGGGGCTGGCCGGCATCGACCAGGACGTGCTGGAGGCGTACCTGCGCCAGGGCGGTCAGGCACTGTTCCTGTTCGACGGCCTGGACGAGGTGTTCGACCCGGCGCAGCGGGAAGAGGTGGCCGCGCAGATCGCCACTTTCGCCAACGAGTACCCGGGAGTGCTGACAGTGGTCACCTCGCGGGCGGCCGGCTACCAGCGGCACACCTTTGCCAACGCAGGCTTCGACCACTTCACCCTGGAGGATCTCGACGACGAGCAGATCGCGAGGTTCCTCGGCAACTGGTACCGCTACGTGATGCCCACGCCGGCCGCGGAGGCAGAGCGGCAGCGGCGGCAGATCCTCGACGTGGTGGGCAGTTCTCGAGCGATGCGCGAGATCGCCGGCAACCCCCTGTTGCTGATGCTCATGGCGATCGTCGGCCGGGGTCACCCGCTGCCCCGCAACCGACGCCGGCTCTACGCGCACGTGACCGACGTTCTGATCTCCGAGTGGGATGTGACAAAGCAACTGCGCGAGAGCCACGGCGACGTGCCGTCGCTGGACCTGCAGGCGAAGCGTCGGCTGCTGCGTCACCTGGCGTATTGGATGCAGTTCCGGGAGTCCGGCCCCGCTGGAAACTACATTGAGTCCGACGAACTGGCGCGCATCTTCCGGGACCACCTCGTCGCGTTCTACGGCTTCGAAAATGAGCGGGCGCTCGCCATGGCCTACTCAATGATCGACAAATTGCGGCAGCGAAGCTTCATCCTGGAACGTTACGGGCTACGACTGTTCGGGTTCGTGCACCGAGCGTTCCTGGAGTTCTTCTGTGCAGAGGAGATCGTGGACAGATGCGAGCATGATCCAACCAACTGGGGCCTCGATCGTCTGCGTTCACTGTTTCGCGAGCACTGGGCCGATCCGTCGTGGCGGGAGGTGCTTCGACTGGTCGCCAGCGCCCTCCCCGCCCAGACCGCCAACGAGTTGGTCACCCTGCTCGCCACCGAGGCCACCCAACCGTGGCCGCCGCTGAACCTGACCGGGCCGCCGTGGAACCTGGTGCTGGCGGCGCAGTGCGTGGCCGAGGCGCCGCAGCCCGCCGAACTGGCCGACGCGGGCGACGCCGTGCTGCGGCAGGTCGTGCGTCTCATCGAGCATGGCATCTCGGCGGACGACCCGAACCTGGTGGATCTCACCGAGCAGGAGCTGCTGTCCTCGATCCGGGCGCTCGGCCCGAGTTGGCCCGGCCGGGAGATCTTCCTGCACTGGTACCGCCGCCGTGGTGTCCGGACCAGTTGGCGATCCGGCTCTCCCTTCGCCACCCGGATCGCGGCGGTGCTGTCCACCGCCGAGGAGCAGATGGAGGACCTGCTCGTCCGGGAGCTGGGGCAGGGCCGCGAGCGTCAGGCCCACCTCACCCTGGTCGCCGGGCTGGCCGAGGTCGCCGGCCGCCTCGAGGCCACCGGCGGCAGCAGTCGCCGATGCCGGGACATCCTGGTCGCCCAGGCGCAGGCCGAGGTCTCCACCGCGGTACGGCAGGCCGCCGTACGCGCAGTGGTCGCCCACTTCGGCGCCGACCCCGACCTCGTGGACGTGCTGCGCGGTTTCGCCAGTTCCCCCGACCTCGCGGTGCGGGCGCTGGCCGTGCAGTCCCTCGGCACCCGATCCGAACTCTCCGACGACGTCCGTCAGGTGTTGGCCAGAGCCACCGGGGACACCGCCGTCGCGGTGCGGCGGGCCGCCGCCGGAGTGCTCACCGCACGTTGCGCCGACCTGCCGGACGCACCCGAGACGATGCAGCGACTGCTGGCCGCCGACGCCGACCCCGGCGTGGTGCAGTGCGCGCTGAAGGGTCTGCTGGTTCTGCCGGAGTACGCCGAGACCGCACGAACCACGGCGTTGCAGCGGGTCACCGGCGATTCCCCGGACGAGGTCCGACGCTGCGTTCTGACCGAGCTGCTGCCCGAGCGACCCGACCCGGAGAGCACCGAGCTGCTGCTGAAGCTCGCCTGCTCGGACACGTCAGCGCGGGTCCGCGCGGTCGCCGTGCAGCGGTTGGCGCTCGTACCCGACCCGGAGGGGCGCTGCCGGGCCCGGCTGATCGATCAGATCGAGCAGGACGAGGAGTCCTCCGTGCGGGCCGCCGCGGTCACCGCTCTGATCGACCGGGACCGCGCCGACGACACGGGGTGGACCGTGGTGGCCCGCTCGGCTCGCGTCGACGAGGACGCGACGGTACGCCTCGCCGCGGTGCGCGCGCTGGCCGAGGCCTACCCCGACCACCGCACCGGGGAACTGCTGCTGGAGAGCGCTCGACGCGATCCGACCGCGAGTGTCCGGCTCGCCGCGGTCGACCTGCTCACCGGGCGACCGTTGTTCGGTCACGCGACCCGAGATCTGCTCATCAGCCGCGCCTCCCAGGAGCGGGACCCGATCGTCCGGCTGCGGGTCACCCGTAGCCTGGCCCGTCTCGCCGACCCACCGGACCTTGAGGTGCGGGAGTGCCTTGCCGAGCAGGTCAGTCGGGACCCCGACCCGAACGTGTTGTGCGCCGCCGCACAGGCGCTCGCCCGCCACGGCGAAGCCCCGGGCCTGATGGAGACACTGTGCCGGCGGGCACGCCGGGACAGCTACGTCGGCATCCGGTTGGCCGCCGTGCAGACCCTCTGCGCGTACGGGAGCCCGGAACTGGTGACCGACGTGCTGCTGGAATGCGTCGAGGCCGACACCGACCCGACAGTGTTCGACGCCGCCGTGCGCTGTCTGACCGAGCAGGGATCGGCGTCCATGGCGGTGACGCTGCGACTCATGCGCCGCCTGTCGGACCAGAACCCGGCAATCCGCGCCCGCATCGCCGCCGCGCTCGCAGCGCGGAGCTGCGCCGGCTGGCCCAGCGCCGACCTGACCTCAGCGAGACGCAGCGGGCCGAGGTGGCCCGCACTGTCAACCGGGTGGTCCAACAACTGCTGCACCCCCCGTCGGTACGTGTCCGTCAGCTCGCCGGTGAGCCGGACGGCGAGCGTTACACAGCGGCGCTGCGTCAGCTGTTCGACCTGGAGGTGCCGCACAGCACCCCGGTCGCCGACGTGCCCCGGGTGGCCTGACCGTCGTCAGCGACCGTCGTCGGCGGGCGTCTCGGCGAGGGCCTTGATGCCCTCCAGGGTGGTGAGCATGGCCTCCCGTAGGGCGGCCGTGCGGCGTTCGATGATGACCTCCTCCTGCTCCGGTGCGCGGTCGATGATGAGGCTCAGGCCGGTGCGGCCCGGCCCGATGCGGACCGAGTGGGTCAGTCGACATCCACCCGCCTCCTCGACGAGCCGGAACTGCCAGGTCGAACCCGGACGCTCCGGGTCGGCCGGGCCGCCGCCGAACCGGCCGGCCTCGTCGACCACCACCCAGGCGAACACACGTGGCGCGTCGAGGCGCACCACGTGCGAGACGGTTTGCCACTCGCCCAGCAGGGGGTGGTGGTTCTCCCCTTCGAACCGGGCGCCCAGCGTCGGCCTGTCGCAGTCGTCCAACCACCGCACGCGCCGTAACTCCTGGCTGAACCGCGCGGGCAGTTCGATGTCCGTCACCAGGTCCCACACCCGGGCGGGGTCGGCCGCCACATGCAGGTCACACTCGATTGTCGGGCCGTCGGCGTACCGCACGTCACCGCTCCTCTGTTCGTTGTGGACTCGTGCCGGTCCACTACAGCGCATGACATGATCGGAATTCAAGTGCGCAAATTCGTGGTGGCGTCGAGCGGATGGGTGGTGCCGTCGCTATTGCCTGGACAGGCAATGCGCGGGTTGCGGTGTTATGGGTTGTTGGCCCGCCGGCCTGGAGGCGGCGGCATTGACACACGCCGACATTCATTCCAAGGTCGATGGATTCGTCTCTCCGTCGAAGGGGCCGCAGGATGGTCAGCAACGAGCACAGGTACGTCATCGTCGGGGCGGGTCCCGCCGGCGTTCAACTGAGCTACTACCTACAGCAGCACGGTGCCGACTACCTGACGCTCGAAAGCGGAGACGCGCCGGGCGGGTTCTTCCGGCAGTTCCCACGCCATCGCAGGCTCATCTCGCTGAACAAGGCGCACACCGACAGCACCGATCCGGAGATTCGCCTGCGCTGGGACTGGAATTCGCTGCTGAACGACTCCCCGGACCTGCTGTTTCCGAAATTCAGCGAGGAATACCTGCCGGCCGCCGATGACCTGGTGCGCTACCTCGCCGAGTTCCAACGTGTGCACAAGCTCAACATCCGATACGGCACGACGGTCGAGCAGATCACGCGTACGGGCGACGGCTTCACAGTGCGCACCGACCAGGGTGAGGTGCGCGCGCGCTGCCTGGTCGTCGCGAGCGGCTGGGGCCAGCCGTTCGTTCCGGCCATCACGGGCATCGAGCACGCCATCGGGTACGAGGACATGGTCATCGACCCCTCGGCGTACGACGATCAGCGAGTCCTGATCATCGGTAAGGGCAACTCCGCGTTCGAGACCGCGTCGGCCATCCTCGGCCACGCGTCGATGGTGCACCTCGCCAGCCGGCAACCCCTGCGACTGGCCTGGAACACCAAACACCCCGGGGACGTCCGTGGTCAGTACGGCGCGATCCTCGACAGCTACCAGTTCAAGACGCTGCACTCGGTGCTCGACTGCACGATCGACGAGATCCGGCCGGTCGACGGGCGGTTCCAGGTGTCGATCACGTACACCCACGCCCAGGGGGAGACCGCCGTCCTCGACTACCACACGGTGCTGAGGTGCACCGGCTTCCGGATGAACACCGCGATGTTCGACGAGACGTCCCGACCCGACATGGTGCGGGACGGCCGCATGCCCGGACTACGCCCCGACTGGCAGTCGAGCAACGTCGACGATCTGTACTTCGCCGGCACCATCGCCCAGGCCCGGGACGTCAAGCACGCGTCGTCACCCTTCATCGACGGCTTCCGGTACAACCTCCGTACGTTCACCCGGGTTCTCCGTGAGCGCTACGACGACGTCCCGTTGTCGTACGCGACGACGCCGGCCGACGCCGCGTCGCTGACCAAGCTGATGCTCGACCGCGTCAACTGGTCCTCGGCGCTGTGGACCCAGTTCGAATACCTCTGTGACGTCTTCGTCCGCGACGACGCCAGCGGCGACTTCCACCACTACGAGGACCTGCCGGAGGACTACGCCGTGGAGCGCTTCGGGGCTGCCACGCAGTGGTACACGCTCGCGCTCCGGTGGGGCCGCGACGACTACGGCGACGTCTTCGCCATCGAGCGGCATCCCACCCCCGACCGGGCCAGGGAGAGCGCCTTCATCCACCCGGTGATCCGGCGGTACCGCGGTACCGAACTGCTCGCCGAGCAGCACCTGCTGGAGGATCTGCTGGCCGAGTGGCGGCGAACGGACCGGCACGTCGAGCCCCTGGTCGATTTCCTGACCAGGGACCTCACCAGCGGATCATGACCTCGTCGAGGGGTTTGCGGGAAAGGTCGGGGACGTGGGCGTCCGGCGTGGGATACCCGACGGGCATCACCACGTACGGGCGCTCCTCGGGCGGACGCTCACACACCTCGTTGAGAAATCGCATCGGGCTGGGCGTGTGGGTCAGTGTGACCAGGCCGGCATGGTGCAGCGCGGTGATCAGCAGACCGACCGCCATGCCGACGGACTCCTTGACGTAGTACGGCTTCGGGGTGTTCGGCCCCTGGTGCACCTCGAACACGACGATGACGGCAGGTGCGGTCTCCAGGAACGGTTTCCGCCAGTCGGTGCCGAGACCGGCGATCGCGCCGAGCCACTCCTGCGACGCGCGGCGGTCGTAGAACGCGCGTTCCTCGGCCTCGGCCGCCTCGCGTAGCCGGCGTTTGCGGGCCGGGTCGGTCAGCACGACGAACCGCCACGGCTGCACATTGGCCCCACTGGGTGCGGTCGACGCGGCCCGGATCGCCGCCTCGACCACCCCGTCGGGCAGGGGGTCGCTGGCGAAGTCGCGCACGGAACGGCGCCGCGCCATGCGGTCGGCGAACGCCTCCGCCTCCCGCACCATGTCCGCGGGGGATCGACGCTCGAACTGGATGGGGACCTTGGAAAGCAGGTCTGCGTCGTGCACCTGGAACCTCCCCTGATCCGGCGTGCCGGTTTCTGCGGGAGGGTCACCTGCCGCCGGCATCCGGTGAGTTCAGCATTTCGGAGGCCTGACGGCATGTCGTTACGCAGGTGTGCTGTCTTCGCGGGTCGGCACGTCGGGCGCGGTCCGGGTGGCGATGTCGTCGACCACGTCGGTCAGGCGTCCACGGAGCGCCGCGGCGGCCCGCTGGCGGGTCGCCCCGTCGCCGTCCACGGTGAGCGACCTCAGCCATGCCTCCACCCGGTGGCGGTCACCCGCCTCGTCCAGCGCTGGTCGGGCGAGCGCGACCAGCCGTTCGGCGAGGGCCGTAGCGGGCAGCAGTCGGCCCGTGGCGGCGTCGACGCCGTGGCCGCCCATCCCGTCGCGGGCGGCCCGCCAGTACGCCAGTCGCATCAGCTCCGGGACCAGTTCCGGCCCCTCGTCGCCCCGATCGACGGCATCCCCGGCGACGACCACCAGAGCTCGCACCAGGGCCGCGAGCGCCGCGGATTCGGCGGCACTGACGGGTACGTCGGCCACCCGTACCTCAAGGGTGGGGTGGTTGGTGGACAGCCGGAGATCCCAGAAGATGGTGCCGTGATCGACCAGCGCGCCCGCCTCGAGCAGCATGTCCACGTGGTCGTCGTACTGCTGGGCCGACGTCAGGAACGGGGGCGGGCCGGCCACCGGCCAGCGCCCCCACGTGACACTGCGCCAACTGGCGTACCCGGTGTCGCGTTCGGGCCAGTACGGCGAGTTGGCCGTGAGGGCGAGCAGCACCGGCAGGTGCTGGCGCAGATGGTTGCCGATCAGCACCGCCCGGTCCCGGTCGGGCTGCTCCACGTGGACGTGCACGGCGCAGATGGCGAGCTCGTCGTGCAGCCCACGGTAGGTCGCCGTGCCCCGGCCCTGGCGAGGTCCTTCGGTGAGGGGCGGCGGCACGGCGCGGCCCAGCACCGGCGAGCCGCTGGCGATCACCCGCAGACCCGCCGACAGGGCTGCGGCCTGGACTGCGGCGCGGCCCTCGGCGAGCTGCGCGCCGATATCCTCGACGCTCCGGCACGGGTCGGTTCGCGTCTCCACCTGAAACTTGGTGATCTCACCACCCACCCGGGTGCCGAGGGCCGGGCGTGCGCGGTCGACGACGATGGCCGCCTCCGGGACGAGCTCGCCCCGGTCGACGTCGACGACGAGGAACTCTTCCTCGACGCCGAGCAGGGGAATGGATGATGGCGCACGCTGTCCCGTAGTCATCCGACGCCGACCTCTCGCTGCCGGTCGTGTGCCGGCGGTGAGCACGTTACGTTACGGGATCACGTCGGTGGGTCAAGATCCGCGACGCTCTGGTGTGGACAGCGCTTCGACGAGCCCGGCCAGGAGCGCCGTCCGTTCGGGCATCCGGTCGAGGCAGACATACTCGTCGGCGGCGTGCGCTCCGCCGCCCACCGCGCCCAGGCCGTCCAGGGTCGGTACGCCCAACGCGGCGGTGAAGTTGCCGTCGGACGCGCCGGCCGCGTACGCGCCGACGAGGCTCGGGATGCCGAGCTGACGGGCGACCGACTGGGCCAACTTCAGCAGCGGTCGCGCGAGCTCCTCGGACATGGGGTAACGGTTGATCCCTCCCTGCACGGCCAGCGTCGCCTCCGGCAGGAACGGCACCAGAGCGCGGATGGCGTGATCGACGCGCTCCAGCTCGTCCCTGGTCCAGGCCCGCACGTCAACGGCCAGGCTGGCGCGCTCCGGCACTGTGTTCGTCGTGGTGCCAGCGGAGAGCAGTGTCGGTGTGACGGAGGTGCCGCCGCTGTCCATCGCGCCGAGCGCACCCAAGGTGAGAACCTGGTGGGCCACCTCGACTGTGGCGTTCACTCCGCGCTGCGGTTCGACGCCCGCGTGGGCGGCGCGACCCTCGACGATGACGCGGTAGACCGAACCGCCCTTCCTGGCCACCTTCACCTGCCCGTCCGGGGTGGCCGCCTCGCAGACGAGAACCGCACCCGAACGCCGTGCCTCGCGTTCGATCAGTGGCCGTGACGTGACGGACCCGGTCTCCTCGTCGCAGGTGAGCAGCACGCCGACGGACGAGGTGTCCTCGATCAGTCGTAGTGCCGCGAACATCTGCACGATCCCGGCCTTCATGTCGCAGACACCAGGTCCCGTCGCCACGTCCCTGCGTACGGTGAAGGGCCTGGATCGGATCGTGCCGACCGGGAAGACCGTGTCGAAGTGGCCCAGGAGCAGCACGCGCTGATCGGCGGCCGGCCACAGCAGGTGCGGCAGACCGTCGATCACGACCCGGCAGGCGGGCCGGCCGAGCGCCTCCTCGCCCCAGCGGGCGAGCAGGTCGGCACAGGACTCAAGATGGGGCAGCGAGCCCGGTGCCGACTCGAGCGCGACGAGCGCGCCCAGCCGGTCAACCATGTCTGCCCGGAGCTGCTTCGTCGCGGGGAGCAGCCGGCGTGCGAGGTCCATCGATCCCTCCAGCGTCACAGGTGCCGGACATGGCCGGGCCTGTCCGTCGACCATCGCAGAGGGATCGGGTGTGGTCACCCGTGTCTGTGCTCAGGCGGCTGGCGGCCCGCTGATCGCAGCCCCGTAACCAACCTCGACGATCCGACGTGCGGACTCGGCGTAGGCGTCCCGGCCCTCGGGCGCGAAGGTGCCGAGCCCGTCGACGTAGCGGTTGAACATGCAGAACGCGGCGGCGATCAGGACGGTGTCGTGGATCTCCAGGTCGGTGGCGCCCTCGGCGCGGGCGTCGGCGACGAGTTCGGTGGTGACCTCGCGACCACTGATCTGTACCGCACCGGCGATGCGCAGCAGTGCCCGCAGTTTGGCGGAGATCGGGGCGGTGTCCAGGTCCGCGCGCACCTGGTCGACGAGGGAGTAACCCTCGTCGAGTTGCGCCGCGGCGAACGCGGAGTGCGACGCGCAGCAGAAGTTGCAGTCGTTACGTCCGGACACGTACGCAGCGATCAGTTCGCGCTCACCGGCGGGAAGCGAGTGAGGGGCACGCAGCAGCACCTCGGCCAGTTCGTTGAGTGGCTTCGCCGTCTCCGGCCGGTACCGCATCGGTCCGGAGATGCCGGGAAACTGCTTCTCGTCCAACCCGAGATCGATGTGCGCCATGGTCGTCAAACCCTTCGCTTGTGAGTCACGGCCCCGCCGACATCAACGTCTACAACGGACACAAGCGCGCGCGGCCGTGCGGCTGATGCCGCGCAGCCACGATCCCACTCGGTCCACCGCTCGGATCTCTTCATTTGTGCTCTCTTCCCGTCGAGGTGGCGTCAGGCGCACCGCGACCACATCAGGTGCGGCCGGCCCGCGGTGAGTCGCCCGATCAGGCCGACGGAGTTATGCCGATGCCAGTCATGCGGTTCAGAACGAGTCAGCTGACGGACCTACCCGAGCAGCGTCGCCGCCGCGGTCAGTGTTGCCAGCGACAGCGTTGTGGTCACCACCACCGCCCGGTTGGCCACCGCCTCGCCGACGCCGTACTCCTGACCGTAGATGAACGTGTTCTGCGCTGTCGGCAGGCCCGCGCACACCACCACGGCGAGCAACTGCGGCGCGGACAGGTGCAGGGCCACCCCGGCCGCGTACGCGATGACCGGCTGCGCGACGAGCTTCAGCGCGGTGATCACGGCCAGCTCGCCCGGCTCGGCTGGCTCGGCTGGCTCGGCCTGCGACAGCGCCGTGCGGTGCAGCGACGCGCCGAGCGCGACCAGGGCGGCCGGAACCGCGGCGCCCGACAGCAGGGTGAGTGACGCGCCGGCCGCCGACGGCAGATGCAGGCCGGTAGCCGAGCACGCGACACCGAGCAGCGATGCCAGGATCACCGGGTTGCGTACCGGCAGGGAGGCGATACGGGCGACCCGTACCCGCCCGGCCGGGTCGCTGTGCCGGTCCAGGGCGACCAGGATCACGGGTGTCACCACCAGCACCTGCAGCAGCACCACCTCCGCCAGGAACGACACGTCGCCGAGAACCTGCGTGGCGATCGGGATGCCGAGGTTCGCCGAGTTCACGTACCCGGCGGCCATGCCCCAGATCGGCCGTTCGCCGGGCGTGCGACCGAACAACCAGCTCGCGCCGACCCACCCGAGCCCGATGACCGTGGCGGTGCTTATCCCGAAGGCGAGCAGCGGGCGGCCGGCCAACCCGGACAGCGGCATTCGGGACAGGGCGAGGAACAGGGCGGCTGGCATCGCAAGGTGGAACACGAATCGGCCGAGCACCGACGCCGCCGCTTCGCCCAGCAGGCCCCAACGACAGGCCGCGTAACCGACCGCGGTGAGGATCCAGATCGGTACGAACGCCGTTACCAGGCTCATACGGACATGTGCGTCGATCGGAAAGTCACGCGTTCAGACTCGCACCCAGCCCGGACCGGGCGGATGTCCCGCACCTCAGCAACGTCGCGGAGCAGGGTCACAGGGTGACGTGCCGGCGGGCGGCCATTCTGCTGACCGTGACGTTGATGGCGAAAATCCCGACCACGACTTCGAGGAGCACGTTTCGCGGGTTCCAGTCCCAACCGTAGAGCGTCCAATTGGTCGGCTGATAGGCCAGCATGGGCAGCATCAGCGCCAGAAGGACCGCGCTGGCCGCGATCGACACCCGCACATCAAGTGCCGCGCCCACGATGGCCGCCACCAGCCCGGCGGCCATGATGACCGGAAGGGTCAACCCGTCTGCCCAGCCATTGAGCGGGTTGGGCGTTATGACCGCCATGGTTGTCGTGGCGCCGAGAAGCCAGGTCCATTGTCGCGTGGCCCGTGGTTGGCGCGCTCGAAGGAGCGGCACCATTGTCACCACGGCCAACAGGCATACCCACGTGGAAATCTGCATGATCAGGTAGAGGCCGGTCCGGAGCCCCAGAGCAGAGTCGTACCTTGCCCATGGTTCTACGGCGTACCTCAGGTCATTCGCTGTGGCGTGCCAGATCTCCCAGCCGAAGGCACCAATGGTCAGGGGAAGGGCGAGGCGGTAGCGAGCCCACACCGCGGCGGCCAGCGCGAGAAGCAGCAATGCGGGCGTGACCGAGCTTCGCTCGTACAGAAAGCTGGCCGAATTACCCGGCAACAGCAGCCACAGGCGCCACGTGAGGGGCAGGGCCGTCAGGGCAACGCCGCACACGAGCAGGGACAGCACTGTCGATCGCAGCGCGGAGTGTCGCAAGGTGTCCCGGGAGCGGAGCTGGTCCACACCGGAGCGGACCCGCAGACCTCCCACCACGAGTGCGAGGGACTCCCGAAGCCTCGGGTGCCTCCGGTCCGTCTCGCCCGCGACCAGCAGTGTTTCCAGCATCTCGTCGGCGCGGTACTGCCGGTAGGCCCGAGGGTACGCGCGCAGCAGCCACCGGTAGCGGCGCTCCAGGCCGGTCATGCCGGCGCCGTCCGAGCCGTCGCGGCCGTCGACCGTACGGAACGGTCTCGAACGACCCGTGCCGCAGCGGCCATCCGAGCCGCCTCCTCGCGCAGTGCGGACAGCCCGCGCTCGGTCAGCTCATACGTGCGACGGGCGCGACCGTTGACCACCGCCTCTTCGGCCACCCGCACCATCTCCTCGCCGGTGAGCCGGTCCAGTGCGGCGTACAGCGTGCCGGTCGTCAATCGCACGCGCCCGTCGGACAGCTCCTGCGCACGCTTGACGATGGCGTAGCCGTGCAGCGGGTCGTCCTGCAACGCGGCGAGGATGAAGTACGTGGGTTCCCGCATCGCCGCGGAGGGCTTAGTCATGTCATCAACATAAGCAGACGATCGACCTATGCGTCAAGCTTTGGCGTTCCCCTTGTAGGCGTACCGGGCCGAACCCATCTCGCGCACACGTCAACCCAGTCGCACCAGCTTCTCGCGAGCGCTGGTGCCCGGCCGAGGCGTGAGGACCACGAGACGCAGGTCGGCGTTCTGAGTGGTCAGGACGTTGGCGTCGAGTGGGATGGCGCCCAGGTCCGGGTGCACGGCGGTCTTGTGCGCGCTCTCGTGACTGGCCACCGCGCGGAGGGCCCAGAGGTGGCAGAACCTGTCGTTCCCCGCCATCCGCGAGATCAGCGCCGCCACGTCGGGGTCGTTCGGATAGCGGGCGCTGGTGGCGCGCAGATCGGCTACCAACGACTGCTCGAAGTAGGCGCGCTCGGTGTCGGTCTGCCGGACTCGGGGGTTGCGGGATTCGAACTGAACGATCAGGGCGTTGCGATCGTCGCCGCTGGCCCCTGCGGGGTCGCCGAAGACGGCCGCGAAAAGCCGGTTCCAGTGCAGCAGACGCCACGCGGCGTCGTAGACGGCCGCGGGGGTGTCGCCGAGGTGGTCGATGACGCGGTACAGGCTGCTGGGGATCAGGTGAGGTATCCGGTCAGGGGCCGCGGCGAAGCCGGCGAGGCGCATCAGGTGCGCCTCCTCGTCGTCGGAGAGTCGTAGCGCGCGGGCCAGGGAGGCGCACACCTGGGCGGATGGTGTGGCGGCCCGGCCCTGCTCGAGGCGTGCCACGTATTCGGGGGAGATGCCGGCCAGTGCTGCCAGCTCGCCCCGTCGTAGCCCGACGACGCGGCGGGGTGAGGCGTTTGCGACACCGACACCGACACCGACACCGACACCGACCGCGGCCGGGTCCGTGCGGTCCCGCCAGGCCCGCAGCGCCGCGCCGAGGTCATTCATGAACACCATGATCCGCCATCGGAGCCCATAGCTGGGTGGTACCAGCGGTACGCGGAAGAACTGTGCCTTCCACAGTGGTGGTTGAGCCGTTGAGGATGGAGATCATGAGCAGAGTGACCAGGATGCATCACATCGGAGTGCCGGTCAGCGATCTGGCGCGGTCGGCGAGGTGGTACGAAGACGTCCTCGGCATCGCGCCGACCGGCGTGACGATCTCGGCGGCGAACCCGGGCATCGGTGCGGTCGTCGAGGTCGAGAACGCGTCGATGCGGGCATCGTTCGCACTGGCCGGTGACAACGTCCTTCTGGAACTCATCCAGTACGACAGCCCGGAGCCGAGGCCCTTCACCGGGCGCAACTGCGACGTCGGGGTGATGCACCTGTGTTTCGAGGTCGACGACCTCGACGCGGCGCACCGTGACCTGGTGGAGCGGGGCGTCCACGTCAACGCCGATCCGGTAGTGCTTCAGGACGGGGACGGCGTCGAAGCGGGAGCGCTGGCCGGGACGAAGATCCTCTACCTGCGCGACCCCGACGGCATCCAGTTGGAACTGTTCGAGTTGCGCTCGTAGGAGCGCCGACTCCAGCTGTCGGTGACGGTCGACCCGACCGGGGCACTGCTGTGGATACCATCGATCGACCATGCATCCGGGGACATGCGGAAGTTGATGACAGCTATCAGGTCGGGATTCTTCGTCGCTCGAGAGACGGAGTTGGGCGAGATCGCCTCGGTGACGGGCCCGGCGGCGCAAGGCCGTGGCGGGGCGATGCTCGTTCTCGGTGAGGCGGGGATCGGCAAGTCGACGCTCATCGGTGCGGCCGCTTCACGGCTGGACGGATGGCAGGTGCTGCGGGCCGGCGGTATCGAGTTCGAGAGCGAACTGCCCTACTCGGCCCTGCACCAGTTGTGCGCGCCCGTGCTCGACCGACGCGCTGCGCTCCCCGCGCCGCAGCGGAGCGCGCTCGAGGCGGTGTTCGGGCTGCACGCCGGGGTCACGCCGACCCCGATGCTGGTCGGCCTGGCCGTCCTGGGCCTGCTCAGTGCCGTAGGCCGCCGCCGGCCGGTGTTCTGCACGGTCGACGACGTGCAGTGGACCGACGCCGGCTCGCGGCAGGTGCTGGCCTTCGTCGCGGCACGCGTGGCGGCGGAGCGGGTCGCCATTGTGTTCGCCGCCCGCGACGCCGCCTCGGTGCCGGAACTCGGTCGCCTGCCCGCCCTCTCTCTCACCGGGCTCGCCGACTCGGAGGCCCTCACCCTGCTGCGGTATCGGGCGCCGTTCGGCTACGAGGCGGCGATCCTTCAGCGGATCCTCGCCGAGGCGGCCGGCAACCCTCTCGCCCTGGTGGAGATCGCCCGCGACGCAGGGCCGTTCGGACTACCCGGGGACGGCGGCCATGGCGCGGTGGAGCACCGGTTCGTGAGTCGGTTCCTGCGGCTGCCCGTACCCACGCGCTCGGTTCTGGCGCTGGCCGCGGCGGAGCCGACGGGCGATCTCGTTCTGCTGCGGCGCGCCATGGCGATTCAGGGGCTGGACGCCGCGAACCTGGCGGCGGCCGAGGACAGCGGCCTGTTGGTGATCGGGCCCCGGGTGCACTTCCGGCATCCGTTGGCGCGTTCCGCGGTGTACCGGTCGGCCGGTGTCGAGCCGCGACGGCAGGCGCACGCTGCGCTCGCCGCCGGTACGGACGTCGACGTCGATCCCGACCGGCGCGCCTGGCACCGGGCGAACGCGATCACCGGCCCGGACGAGGGGACCGCGGCAGAACTGGAGCGTTCGGCCGGTCGGGCACAACGCCGCGGCGGATTCGCGGCCGTGGCCGCGTTCCTCGAAAGCGCGGCCCGACTGACACCGGGCCGGTCGGAGCAGGCACGCCGCCTGTTGGCCGCGGCCCGGGCACGGTTGAGTTCGGGGGCACCTTCTGCCGCCCGGGAGCTCGTGAACGAGGCCGAGCGTCTCCAGCCAGAGCCGGCCGACCGAAGCGTCGCGCGACTGCTGCGCGCGACGATCGACTATCACGTGACACGCAGCATCCCGGCGACGATCGCCCTCGTCGACGCTGCCGACGGCGTGGGGCCCGATGACGTCCGCGAGACCTACCTGGAGGCCTTCGCGTCGCTCATGTTCAGCGTCGACGACCCCGGGAGGCTGCGGCGGCTCGCCCTGCACATCCGGGAACGGGTGCCACATCGTCAGCCGCCACGTCCGGTCGACCTGCTGCTGCGGGCGTTGGTCGAGCAGAACCTCCGCCCGGTGGACGAGGCGATGCCGCTGATGCGCCGCACTGTCGACGCCTTCCGGGAGTACGCCCGCACACCCGACGCGGATCCGTGGTGGATGGAGCGTGCCTGCGCGTTGAGCGTCGACCTCGGTGACAGCGATGCCATGGAGGAGATCGTCGACCGTCAGGTTGAACTCGCCAGGGCGCAGGGCGCCTACGCGATCCTTCCCCATGCGCTGCGCTTCCAGGCGGTCGCTCGGACAATCGTGGGTCGATTCGCCGACGCGCAGGTCTGCGTCACCGAGGCGCGTGCTGTCGACGAGGCCGCGGGGACGTCCAACCTCGTGGGGTCCGACCTGATGCTCGCCGCGTGGAGCGGAGACGCCGACCGGTTCCGGGAGATCCGGGAGAAGCTGCGCGGCTGGGTCGGGGTGAACCCGACAGCGCTGCCCTACGCGAACGGCGTGCTGTGCAACGGCAGCGGCGACCACGAGGCCGCGCTGAACGCGTTGCTGCTCGTGCAGGACCAGCACCGGCGTGGCTCGTACGCCGTCACCGCATTCCACCACGAGCTGGTCGAAGCCGCGGCGTACGTCGGACGTCCCGAAGCGGCCACGGAATCGGCGGAGTGGATCGGGACCGTCGCACGGGTCAATCCGAACGCGTGGACGACGGGTGCGCATCTGTTGGCGTGTGCGCTGCTGGACCCGGGGCTCGACGCGCAGGACCGCTACCGCGAGGCGATCAGCCGGTTCGCCGGGAGCAGGATGCGAGTCCACTACGCGCGAGCCCGCCTGCTCTACGGGCAGTGGCTGCGACGGGTTGGCCGCCGCGCCGAGGCACGGGTGGAGCTGCGCGCCGCACACGACCTGCTCTCCACCGTCGGTGCGGGCGGGTTCGCCGCCCGCGCCGCCCGCGAACTGGATGCCATCGGCGGGCCGACCCTGGCCGACCACGCCGATCCGCTGGCGGGGTTGACCGCGCGGGAACTACTCGTCGCTCGCAAGGTCGCCTCGGGCGCGGGTACCAAGGAGGTCGCCGCGCTGCTGTTCGTCAGCCCGCGAACGATCGACGCCCACCTGCGTAACCTCTACCGCAAGCTGGGCATCACCTCACGCCGGCAGCTGCGCGAACTTCTCCGCTGACGGGTCCGGGGCGATCGGGCGACTCACGGCCCCGCCGGCACGAGACCGGCGGGGCCGTCAGTCGGGTCAGCGCCGGGCCCGCTCGTTGGTGCCAGTCGATCACGTCCTCGATCGCCTCCACCACGAACAGTGAGCGCACCCGGGGGTCGCCCAGCGCCGCGCAGGCGGTGTAGC
>NZ_JBEYSL010000079.1:0-17637 GCF_040642735.1 Micromonospora sp. NPDC047753
AGCCTGACCGCCCGGAGCCGGGCACGGTCGGCCACACCCCCACCCGGCACCCGACGAACCCGCCAGATGAAAGGCCCGAGCGCTACCCAGCCAACCGCCAGCGCCCGTTGCGGGCAACCAGCGTGGTGAGCGCCTGCGGCATCAGGCCGCTGTGGTTGTCCGGCGTCATGCGGATCGGGCCGGAGAGGCCGTCCATCTGGGACGTCTCCAGCACGTCACGGATGCCGTTGCGGTCCACCTTCCCGATCTCACCACCGGCGCGCAGTTCGGCGTCGGCGATGAGCTGGACGGCGTCCGCGGCGAACGACGAGGACCCGTTGTAGCCGCCGAAGCGGGCCGTGTAGTCCTGGAACCACTGCCGCCTTGCCGCCTTGGCCGGCGTGGTCGCGATCACGTCATCGATCACCATGGTCTGCGTGAAGATCAGCGTGGCCTTCTCGGTCGCCTTGGCCGCCGCGCCGAGGAAGAGGTCCCCGGCCGCTCCCGCGTCGAAGTAGATCGACCCACGGAAGATGGTCTGCTGGACGCTGGTGGCGGCCAGTGTCGCCTGCTCCGGCGGGGTCCAGAAGACCATCGCGTCCGGCTTGCCCGACGCGAGCTGCTGGACCTGCTGGCTGACGTCGGTGTCGGTGGTCTTGACCCGCTGCTGTCGGAGCGTGATCTTGGCCTTGTCGAGCTCGCTCTTGAGCGCTGTCGCGCCCTCCTGCCCGTAGTCGTCGTCGCTGACCAGCATCCCCACCTTACGGATGTTGTTGCGGCGCAGTTCGGTGGTCAGTGCGGCGGCGCTGTCCGGGGCGTTGGGGCCCAGCTTGAACACGTAGCGCCGTTCAGCGGCCGGCGCGGCGATCGCGCCGGAAGCGGCTAGCGCAATGGTGGGAATCCGCTTCTCGTTGATGGTCCCGACGGCTCCGACCGCGCATTCGTTGCAGCCGCCCATGATGATGGCGCTGACCTTCGAATCGCTGCTGAAGTCGACGATGTTGCGAAGTGACTCGGCTGAGTCGGAACGGTTGTCCTTCACCTTCAGGTCGATCCTCCGGCCGTTCAGTGCTCCGGAGGCGTTCAACTGATCGACCTTGAGTTCGAGGGCGCGCTGGTATGTCCGGCCAACGGTGGCTGCGGCGCCGGACAGTTCGAGATCGGCGGCGATCACGATCGGACTCGTGTCCTTCTCCGCCTCACCAAACTGGCAGCCGGTGAGCGTGGTGGCCACTACGGCCGATGCGAGCGCCGCGATGGTCGCGGAGCGGATGGGGCTCAACTCAGTCCTCCAGGTGCGGGCGCGGGCGCTGCCCGGTCACCGCCGCTAATCCGTCCTCAGTGGAGGACGGGATCTCCTCTGCCGTACGGTGTGCGCGAAGCCTGCAAAACCTTGCCAATGGCCGGCGCTGTGGTCAAGCGCGGACCCCGGCAGCATTTTCGGGACGGCCATCCCACATGCTGGGGTAACGCAATGTTTGCAAAAGCTCACTTTGCATACACGCGTGACCACTCTGGAGTTACATGCCCTGTTCAGGGGCTTGCGGAAATGAAGGTATCAGTTGCCCGGATCACGGGATGCGCTCCGTCCGACCGTTTCCTACCTCACTGCGGCTTCCCAAACACGATCATCTCTGATGAAATCGCGGCCGTGCCGCGCGTGGTCCCCTCCGCTTACGGCATGGCTCGGCGGCTCAGGCGGGGAAGAAACGACGGAGGCGATGTCGTGAGCACCGGACCGACGACCCTGCCCGCACTCGGCGATAGTGGTCGGCCTTCGCGCCGACGGATGCCGAGACTGCGTGACGCCCGGATCCGGTCCAAGTTGGCGTTGATTCTGGTCGTCCCGGTGGCGGCGGTGATCGCGCTGGCCACGGTCCGCCTGATCTCCGTCGGCGAGGGCGCGTTCGACGCCACCCAGGCCCGGTCACTGACGGCCCTCTCCGTCGACGTCAGCGCCCTCACCCAGGACCTCCAGTCCGAACGGATGGCGGCGGCCGCCTACCTCGCCGCTCCGCAGCAGCCGGCCGACGCGTACAACCTGCGGGTCCGCCAGACGCAGCAGCGGGTGGACGAGTACCGCGCCGAGCGGGGCCGGATCGGCGACGTGCCGGCCGCCCTGCGGGACCGGCTGGCCGCCATCGACGACCACCTGGCCACCCTGGACGGCACCCGTCAGGAGGTGTTGGACCGCCGGCAGATGGCGGTCGCCGAGGCGACGCTCCGCTACGGAGTCATCCTCACCGACCTGGTCTCGTACGGTGACGGTCTGGCCCAGCTGCCCGGCTCGGAGAGCCTGGCGGACAGCCGCCGCGCGGTCGCCGCCTTCGCCCGCGCCAAGGCTTCCGTCGCCGAGGAAGAGGCCGTCGCCTTCACCGCGCTGACGGCCGGCCAGCTCGACTCGGAGCAGTTCTCCTCCTTCGTGGCAACGTTGACCGGTCAGCAGGAGGCCCTGGTCGCCTTCTCGCTGGCCGCCGACCCGGTGCAGCGCGCCCTGGTCGACAGCACCGTCTCCGGCGACGCCGTCGGCCTGGCCGACCGGGTGGCCACCGACATCACCCGCTCGGTCGGGCAGCGCCCACTGGTCACCGCGCAGGACGCCACCGCGGCGATCGGCGCCGTGAACGACCTGATGCGCTGGGCCGAGATCCAACTGCAGGACCGACTGCTCCAGCAGGCCGACCAGGCCCGCTCGGACGTCATCCGGCAGGCAGTGGTCGAGTCGATCCTGGTGCTGTTGACCCTGATCATCGCCGTGTCGTTGGCCGTGGTGCTGGCCCGCTCGCTCAACCACTCGCTGCGCCGACTGCGCGAGGGCGCGCTGTCCGTGGCCAACCACGACCTGCCCGACGCCGTGCAGCGGTTGCAGAACATGGGCAGCGTGGGTGACGGCGGGGTGGACGAGATCGTCCGCCAGGTCCGGGACCCGATCCAGTTGAACAGCCGCGACGAGGTCGGTCAGGTGGCGCTGGCCTTCAACGTCGTACACCGGGAGGCGGTGCGGGTCGCCGCCGAGCAGGCGGCACTGCGTACCAGCGTCTCGGCGATGTTCCTCAACCTGGCCCGCCGCAGTCAGACCCTGGTCGACCGCATGATCGGCGAGCTGGACGCGATCGAGCGCGGCGAGGAGGACCCGAAGCGGCTCGCGCAGCTCTTCGAACTGGACCACCTGGCCACTCGAATGCGCCGCAACGACGAGAACCTGCTCGTCCTGGCCGGCGCCGACTCCGCCGCACCGCGTCACGACGACGCGCTGGTGGTGGACGTGCTGCGCGCCGCCCAGTCCGAGGTCGAGCTCTACAACCGCATCGAGTTCGGCACCGTGGACACCGACATCTCGGTGGCCGCGCACGCGGTGAACGACGTGGTACGCCTCGTCGCCGAGCTGCTCGACAACGCCACCCGGTTCTCACCGCCGAACACCACAGTGGTCGCCGACGGTCGCCGGATCCGTGACTACGTGCTGATCCAGATCGAGGACCGCGGGCTCGGCCTCACCGACGACCAGCTCGACTCGCTCAACCGGCGGCTCGCCGCCCCGCCGAGCGTGGACGTCGCCGCGTTCCGACTGATGGGTCTGGCCGTGGTGAGTCGGCTCGCCTCCCGCTACGGCATCCGGGTGGAGTTGCGCCGCAACGTCGAGGGCGGCACCGTCGCCCAGGTGACGCTGCCCGCCGCCACCGTGGTGCTGCCCAGCAACCGGGGCCGCGAGCAGGTGCTCACCCGGCCGCGTCAGCCGATGGCAGTGGAGCAGACGCCGCTCTCCTCGGCCGGCCACGCCGAGCAGTTCGCCGGTGCTGCCACGACCGCGGCGACGCTGCCCGACCAGTGGCGGACCAGCTCGCCGGCGCCGGCCCAGTGGCAGTCGCCGCTGGATTCGCGGGACACCACCCCGGCCGTGCAGGCCGGTGGCTACACCGGTCCGCGCTCGCCGATGCCGCCGGCACCCGCCGCCCCGGCACCCGCCGCACCGCTGCCGCCGGCCCGGCCGGCCTACAGCAGCGGTGCGGGCGCCTCGCTGGGCAGCCCGACAGTGGCGTACCCGACGGTCGACCCACTGCCTCGGCGTGGCTCCACCTCGGACACCGCGGATGGGCGTGGCGCCCAGGGCCTCCCGGTCGGGCCGGTCGCCGGGCCGGGCGCGGTGGCACCGCCAGCCGTTCCGTCGGTGCCCGCCGCGCCGGTCAGCACCCGGCCGGACTTCCCGGCCGAGGCTCCGATCTTCCGGGAGATGGAGGCGGTCTGGTTCCGGTCGCACGGCGACGACGCCACCGCGATCTTCACCCGGCCCAACTTCGACGAGCCGCCCGCGCCAGCCACCACCGCAACGGCCGACACCGGCCTGCGCACCGGCAACGGCGGCCAGCCGAGCGCCGGGACGGTGCCGGCCGCCTCGCCGGCCCGACCGAAACTGCCGACCCGTACCCCGGGCGGCACCGACGGCACAGCCACCCTGGGCGACGGCCCCGGCGCCACAATGGACGGCTTCGGGGCGCGTACGTCGGCGCCGCCGACGTACGCCTCGCCCCCGGCCGCCCCGACGGCTCCGCCCGCGCCCGCCCCCGACCCGGCAGCATGGCGTACGGCGGCCGACGAGGGCTGGTCCCGGGCCAGCCGGGCTGCCGAGCCGGCTCCCGCCGGCACCACCCGCTCCGGCTTGCCCAAGCGGGTGCCGCAGCAACAGCTCGTGCCGGGTGGCATCGAACCGAAGAGCGGCCGGGACCGCAGCCGGCGGACCCCGGACGAAGTACGTGGCCTGCTGTCGGCCTACCACCGCGGTGTGCAGCGCGGTCGGACGGCCGGAACGGACCTGAACAGCACCTCGACCAAGGAGAGCCGATGAACAGGCCAGCTGCCATGCAGGACATGGGTTGGCTGCTCACCAACTTCGCCGACAGCGTGGCGGGCATCGCCCACGTGGTGGCGGTGTCCGCAGACGGGCTGTTGCTCGCGTCCTCCCGGGATCTGCCGGGGGACCGGGCCGACCAGCTCGCCGCGATCACCTCCGGGGTGGTGAGCCTGACCGAGGGCGCGGCCCGGATGTTCAGCGCGGGCGGGGTGTTGCAGACAGTCATCGAGATGGACAGCGGGTATCTCTTCCTGATGTCGATCAGCGACGGCTCCTCGATGGCCGTGCTGGCCGCGCGCAGCTGCGACGTGGGCCAGGTGGGCTACGAGATGGCGCTGCTGGTCGAGCGGGTGGGTGCCGCGCTGGTGCCGCTGCCGCGCGACGCGGTGCGCTCTTAGCACCGGAAGCCGGCGCTCGTTCCGAGCGCCGGACCAGGGACGAGAGACGGCACAGTCCGGCTCAGCAGGTGACGAGGAGGTGATCGGGAATGGACCAACGACGCGCTGACCCGCGTGGCGCGCTGGTGCGTCCTTACGCGGTCACCCGTGGTCGTACCGAGCCCCGGCAGGACATCGCCCTCGAGGCCGTCCTGACCGCCTCTCCGACCCAGGTCGCCGAGTCCCGCTTCGCCGGGCACGACAAGCACCGCATCGCCACGGTCTGTGAGGGCCGAGCACAGTCGCTGGCGGAGATCGCCGCGTATACCCGGATGCCGCTGGGCGTCGCCCGGGTGTTGGTCGCCGACATGGTGGCCGAGAGCCTGCTGACGTTACACACTGCTGCTCCCGCCGAGGGGTTCGAGGAGCGGATGGAACTGCTTGGAAGGGTGCTAAGTGGACTTCGCAGGCTATGACCCCGCAGGGGGGCGGCCGGGCCGGGGAATCGTCTCCGCGAAGATCGTCGTCGCGGGCGGATTCGGCGTCGGTAAGACGACACTGGTCGGGGCGATCTCCGAGATCACACCGCTGACCACCGAGGCGTTGATGACCGCGGCGGGTGTCGGCATCGACGACCCGTCCAAGGTGCCGGGCAAGGAGACCACAACGGTCGCCATGGACTTCGGCCGGATCACAATGGCCCAGGACCTGATCCTGTACCTCTTCGGTACACCGGGTCAGACTCGGTTCTGGTTCATGTGGGACGAGATCATCCGGGGGGCGGTGGGTGCCGCCGTGCTGGTGGACACCCGCCGGATCACCGACGCCTTCGCCCCGCTGGACTACTTCGAGAACCGCAACCTGCCGTACGTGGTGGCGCTGAACAAGTTCGACGGCGCACCGCAGTACGAGGCCGAGGAGGTCCGCGAAGCGCTGGCCATCTCGCCGCAGGTGCCGCTGGTGATGACCGACGCCCGGCAGCGGGACTCGGTCAAGCAGGTGCTGGTGACGGTGGTCGAGCACGCCATGCTCCGGCTCCAGTCCGAGCACGGGCGGGGCTTCCCGGCCGCCCGGTGGCACCCCGCTCAGGCCCGAGGCTCCGGCTCCGTCGCGCTTCCCCCCAGAATCGCCGACGGGGCCGGTCAGGCCCCCTCCAGCAGCTTCAGGACCACCTGCTCCGCCTCCTCGCGAGGCGCCTGCGGATCCACCGACGCCACCACTCCGTCGTGGTAGAGGTCGACCACCCGAGGATCCACGTAGGACGCGCGAGCCACCGTCGGCGTGTTGCCCAGCAGCTCCGCCACCGCACGCATCACAGCGACCACCGCCTTGCGCCGGGCGGTCACCGAGCGGGCCGGACCGGCGGTGGCCAACTCGGTGGCCGCGAGCACCGTGGCGTGCCAGGTGCGGAAGTCCTTCGCGGTCATCTCCCCACCGCTGGCGTCGCGCAGGTACCCGTTGACCTCGTCGCTGCGCACGTCGCGCCACTCCCTGCCGTCCCAGTAGCCGAACAGCCGCTCCGCCCGTCGTCGACGACGGCGCAGATTGGCCAGCACCTGGCACAGCTCCGGGTCCTCGATCCGGCGTACCTGCTCGATGCCCCCCTTCGCGGGAAACACGAGCACCACGCAGCCGCCGCGGGACCGGGCATGCTCGGGGCGCAGGGTGGCGACCCCGTAGGTCGGGTCGTCCCCGGCGGCGTACTGGTCGCTGCCGACCCGGAACATCCCCATGTCCAGCAGTCGGGCCACAGTGGCCAAAACCCGGTCCCGGCCCAGTCCGGGCCCGTCCAGGTCGCGCCCCACCCGCTCACGCAGCGCCGGCAGCCGCCGGGCCACCTCCAGCACGCGGTCGAACTTCGCCTCGTCCTGCTTCTCCCGCCACCGCGGGTGGTAGACGTACTGCTTGCGTCCGGCCGCGTCGATCCCGATCGCCTGGATGTGCCCGTTCGGGTGCGGCGCGATCCACACGTCCTGCCAGGCCGGCGGGATGACCAACTCCCGCAGCCGGGCCAGGACGTCCGGATCCCGCACCGGCGCACCGGACGGGTCGACGAAGAGCCAGCCCCGACCGCGCCGACGCCGTCCGTACCCCGGTCGACCCGGGTCGCTACGCCGCAACCGCACCGGAGACCCGCACCACCTTCTCCACCTCGGCCACGGCGGCCAGCACCTCGTCGAGGCGCAGAGCCGCCATCGTCGGGTGGCTTCCTACCCCATCCCACCTGGGCCAATCCCCCTCGCCGGCCCAGAGCACCCGGTGCCGTGGCCGGTCCGGTGGAGGCCCCCAGTGCGCCGGTGGCACCGGCCCGAAGAGGACGACCGACGGGGTGCCGTACCCGGTGGCCAGGTGGGCGACGCCGGTGTCCCCGCTGACCACCAGTCGGGCGTCGGCCACCAGCGCGGCGAGTACGCCGAGGTCGGTCCGGCCGGCCAGCACGGCGTCGGAGCTCAGGCCCGCCGCCTCGGCCACCCGGGCCGCCAGCGCCCGTTCGTCGGCCGAGCCGGTGACGAGCACCCGGTGCCCCTGGTCGGTCAGTGCCCGGGCCAGACCGGCGAACCGCTCGGCGGGCCACCGCTTGGCCGGGATCTTGCTGCCCGGGTGCAGCACCGTGACACCGCTGGGCAGCCCCGCCGCAGCGGGCCGACGCAGGGTCAGGTCGGCGCGGTCGGCCGGGATGTCGTACCAGGACAGCAGCCGGCACCACCGGTCCACCTCGTGCTCGTCGACGGCCCAGCGCGGGCCGTCGGCGAAGCCGGCGTCCGGGCTGGCGAAGGCGAGAAGCCGACCGGGCCGGGTGGCCGCGAGCAGCCGGTGCGACTGCGGGCCGCGCCCGTGCAGGTTGACAGCCGTCCACGGGGCCGACCCCGCCCGGAGAGGGCGATCCAGCCCCGCGGTGTCCACCAGCCGGTCGACGCCACCGACCAGGTCGACCAGCGGGGCCAGCCAGCCGGGCGCGGCGAGCGCCAGCTCCCGCGACGGGTACGCGGCCCGCAGCGCCCGCAGCGCGGGCACCGCGGTCACCAGGTCGCCGACGCCGAGGGCGCGCAGCACGAGGATCACGGGTACGACGTCTCCTGCTCGGCGCAGACCACCATCTCGCGCACCGCGCAACCGGGCGGCTGATTGAGCGCGAACATGATCGCGGCGGCGGTGTCGGCGGGCTCGTTGAGGTTCGCGTCCGGCCCCGGCTTGTACTGCGGGTCACGTTCGTCGAAGAACGAGGTGCGCATCCCACCCGGGATGAGCAGGGTGACGCCGACCTGACCGGCCAGCTCGGCGGCGAGGGCTCGGGTGAACCCCACCACGCCGAACTTCGCCGCGCAGTACGCGGTGGCGTCGCTGACCGCCTTGACGCCCAGGGTCGAGGCGACGGTGACGATGCGGCCCCGGGAGGTCAGCAGGAACGGCAGCGCGGCCCGGATCACCGCCGCGGTGGCCAGCAGATCGACGGCGACGATCCGGTCCCAGGTCTCCCCCGGCAGGTCGGCGAGTCGGCCCGGCACGTCCGTGCCGGCGGCGGTCACCACGGCGTCCAGGCCGCCTGCCTGCTCGGCGAGGTGCCGGGTGGCCACCTCGGCAGCTCGCGTGTCGGCCAGGTCGCACTCAGTCCAGGACACCCCGTCGGCCGGCGGCTGCCGGTCCAGCACGACCGGACGGCCACCGGAGGCGGCCACCGCGGCGACCACAGCGGCGCCGAGGCCGCTGGAGCCCCCGGTGATCAGGACGGTGGGCCCGGCACCGGACCGCGTGGCGGTCATCGGGTCCGCTCCGCGAGCGTGCGGACGATCAGGTCGGTGGTGGAACGACCGTCCAGATAGGGCACCACGACTGTGTTCCCACCCCAGCGGCGCAGGACCTCCGCCTCCGGCAGTGCGGCGCTGGCGTCCCCACCGCCGGTGGCGTAGTCGCCGCCCTTGACCCAGACGTCGGGGCGTACCCAGGACAGCGCCGCCTGCGGGGTCGGCTCGTCGAAGATGAGGACCGCGTCGACGCAGCTCAACGCGGCCAGCAGTCGGCTGCGGTCGTCTTCGGACTGCACCGGCCGGTCCGGCCCCTTCAACCCGGCCACGCTGGCGTCGGAGTTCAGGCAGACGATGAGACAGTCGCCGAGCTGCCGGGCCGCCTCCAGGGTGGCCACGTGCCCGGCGTGCAGCAGGTCGAAGCAACCGCCGGTCGCCACCACAGTGCCACCCGCGGCGCGTACCTCACCCAGGAGCGTGGCGACAGCGGCCACTCCCACCCGGTCGGCCATCGCACCGCCCCGTGGTCCCGGCTGGAGTGCGCGCGGCTCCGGCGCGCTCCGGCCCCGCACCGCGGGCGTCGACGGAGGCAGCGCCGTGGCCACTCCCCCACCGGCCACGTACGCGGACGCCTCGGCGACCGCCACCTGCACCGCCTCGGAGACCAGCGCGCCCTGGGCCAGTGCGACGCTGGCCGCCGCCGCGAACCGGTCGCCGGCACCGCAGGTGTCCCCCTCCGCGCTACCCGGCGTCGGCACCACCAGCGGCGTCGACCCGGCGTGGCAGAGCAGCGCGCCGTCGCCGCCCAGCGTCACCGCGACCGCGCCGGCCCGCCAGCGCCGCCGTAGTCCCTGCGCACCCCGCGACGCGGTGGCCAGTCGGGACGCGCCGGGCAGCGCGGGGACCAGCTCACGCACCTCGGACTCGTTCGGCGTGGCCAGGTGTACGCCGGGCACGGCCGCCGGGCCGCGCGGATGCGGGTCCCACACCACCGGCGCGCGGGTGGCGGCCAACGCGGCGCGCAACGCGGGCTCCCGCGCCACCCCCCGGCCGTAGTCGCTGACCAGCACCGCAGACGCCTCGGCGATCACCCGGAGCACCTCGTCGGAGGGCTGACCCGGCTCCCCGGACATGCCGCCCCGGTCGTGGCGCAGCAGCACCCGCCCCCGGGCCCGCAGCCGGATCTTCTCCGGCGTCGCGCCGGAAAGGGCCAGTGGGTACACCTGCACGCCGGCGGCGGCGAGCAACGCGCTCAGTCGGGCCCCGCCGGCGTCGTCGGCGAGCGCCGTCACCAGCACCACCTCGGCGCCCTGCGCGGCGGCGAACACCGCCGCCAACCCGGCGCCCCCCGGTCGGTCGGTGGCCACCGTCTCGTCGAGCACCGGCACCGGGGAGTCCGGGCAGAGCCGGTTCACCACACCTTCCACGTCCCGGTCGAGCAGGGTGTCCCCGAGCACCACCACCGGTCCCCTCACGCTTGCCTCCTCATCCTCACGCGCCGACCCGCTGTCCGGCTCACGCGTCGACCTGCCGTCCGGGCCCGCCGTCGAGCACCACCTCGACCCCGGTGCGTACCGGCGCGGCAGGCAGCCGACCGGCCGGTGCGGGCTCCCCGGGCACGGGGTGGACGACCGCCGGATCGGCGGCTGCCGCCAGCGCGGCGGGCAACTCCTGTTCGAGGTACTCGCAGAGCAGATGACTGGTCACCAGGTGCAGCTCCTGGACGACCTGGGTGTCCGGGGACGCGACGGCCAGCACGTCGTCGCAGGCCTCGGCGAGCGGATTGGGGGCGGTGCCGGTGAGCGCCCAGGTGGTCACCCCGACCTCGCGGGCCGCCCGCGCGGCGGCGACCAGGTTGGGGCTGGTCCCGCTGGTGCTCAGCAACAGCAGGATGTCGCCCGGGCGGCCGTGGGCGCGCACCTGGCGGGCGTACACCTCGGTGTAGCCGTAGTCGTTGGCGATGGCGGTGAGCGCGCTCGTCTCGGCGTGCAGCGCGATCGCGGAGAGCGGCTGACGGTCGTCGTGCAGCTTGCCGACCAACTCGGCGGTGAGGTGCTGGGCTTCGGCGGCACTGCCGCCGTTGCCGGCCACCAGCAGGCGACCCCCGGCGACCAGCCGGTGGGCCAGGTCCGCGCCCCAGCGCGCCAACTGTCGCTCACACCGTCGGTACGGCACCAGTGCCGCGGCGAGGTTCGTCAAATGCGTGTCGAGCAGGCTGCCCGTCGGCATCAGGCCACCACCCGGGTCGGCCGGCGCACGGCGGCGACCTCGCTGTAGACCTCGACCAGCCGCTCGGCGGTGGCCGCCCACGAGTACCGTTCCCGGGCCCGCTCACGCGCCGCCGTCGCGTACGCGAAGCGCCTGATCCGGTCGTCGAGCAGTCCCTGTATCGCGGCGGCCAGCGCGTGCGGGTCCCGGGCCGGCACGAGGTCACCGGTCGTCCCGTCGACAACGGTGTCCCGGATGCCGCCCACGGCCGTGCCGACGACCGGCACCCCACAGGCCATCGCCTCCAGCGGGGTCAACCCGAACGGCTCGTACCAGGGCGCAGCGACCAGCAGGTCCGCCGAGCGGTACCAGCGGCCCATCTCCTCCCGGGGCACCGCGCCGACCAGGTGCACCCGGTCGGCCACCCCGCACGACTCCGCGAGTGCCCGCAGCCGGCGGGCGTACGGGTCGGTCTCCAACAGCCCCTCGGGTGGGCCGCCGACGACCACGCACTCGGCGTCCGGCACCAGCTCCATCGCGCGGACCACGGTCTGGAAGCCCTTGCGCTCGACCAGCCGACCCACGGTGAGGATGCGGGCCCGTCCCGGTTCCCGGTCGGCGGCCGGCCCGAGTGGGGCGAAGGTGGCGAGGTTGACCCCGGAGGGTACCACCGTCATCCGGGACCGGGGCACACCCATCCGGACCAGCTCGCCCACCTCGTCACGGCACTGCGCGACGATCCGGTCCACCGAGCGGCCCAGCTCCCGCTCGTAGGAGATCCGGCGGGCCGGGCTGGTGTCCTGCACTCCCTGGTAGCGGCGCTTCACGGTGCCCAACGCGTGGTACGTCTGCACCACCGGCACCCCGGTCTGCCGGCCGGCGGTCAGCGCCGCCAGGCCACTCATCCAGAAGTGCGCGTGGATCACCTCGGGCACCCAGTCGCCGCCGCGCCACCGCTCGATCAGCCAGCGGCTGAACTCCCGCATGTGCGGCAGCAGCGCGTCCTTGGCCACCGGCTCGGCCGGGCCGGCCGGCACGTGCACCACGTCGTACCCGTCCGGGCTGCGGACGGTCACCGGCAGGTCAGGTGCGTCGCGGCGGGTGTAGACCCGCACCTCGTGCCCGGCGGCGGCGAGCGCGGCGGACAGCTCCGCGACGTGCGTGTTCTGGCCGCCGGCATCCTCCCCTCCGAGGACGGCGAGCGGGCTGGCGTGCTCCGAGATCATCGCGATCCGCATACTTCCTCCTCCAGCAGCCGGTCCCAGTCAGCGAGGAAACGGTCGAGGCCGTATCTGTCGCGCGCGGCGGTTCGCGCCGCCGCTCCGGCCTGCCGCGCGGTGTCCGGTTCGGCGATGAACCGGCGGGCGGCGTCGAGCAGGGTGTCGGTCCGGGTGGCGAGCGCCCCCGCCTCCGGGGGCACCGCCATCACCGCCTCGGTGGTGGCGAGCGCGACGACCGGCATGCCGATCGACATCGCCTCGATGAGGCTGAGCCCGAGGGAGGTCCACCGGCACAGGTGCAGGTACGCCCGCCGCCGGGCCAGTTCGGTGTGCATCCGCTCCTGGGGCACGTCGTCGTGGCTGGTCAGCCGGTCCGCGGGCAGCCCGAGGTGGTCGGCCAGGCCGGCGACGCCCATGCCGAACACGTCCAGCGGCGCGATCTCGGCGAACTGGGGCAGCAGGTCGGTGCCGGTGACCCGACCTCGCCGCACCGGCTCGTTGATCACCACGGCGAGCCGGTCCAGCTCCCCGGTGTAGGACGCGGAGGGGGCGACGATGCCGTGGTCGACCACTGTGGTGCGGGTGTCGCCGGTGTCCCAGAAGATCTGGTTGAACCCGGTGACGTGGGCGATGAGCAGGTCGTCGCGGTCGGCCATCGGGTGACGGGTGTTCGGCACGTCGCCCTTGGGGGTGTTGTGCTCGACGTAGATCGCCGGAAGGTCGCGGCCGGGGCGGCGACGGAGCCACTGCTCGGCCCGGTCGATCTCCTCGGGGCGTTGCAGGATGACCAGGTCGACGTCAGCGCTCGGCAGCTCCTCCGGGCTGACCTCGACCGCGCTGTCCGGCCACGGGTAGGTGCGGGCCCGGCCGAGGCCGTACGGGCCACGGTCGGGTGTGGTGGGAATCAGGTAGCGGTGGCTGCCGTGCACGAACGACGTGGTCCAGGAGCCGTGCACGTGCCAGAGCAGGATGTTCATCGGCCGCCACCACCGCTGGCGGTGAGCGTCCGGAGCGCGTCGACCACGTCGCCCGGATCGACACCGCTGAGGCAGGGGTGCCCGGGGACCGGGCAACTGGCCGCCCGGGTGTCCCGGCAGGGCGCGGCGGCGTCGCCGAGCCGGACGGTGGGCACCCGGTAGGGCCCCCACTGACCGAACGGGACGGTCGGCGCGAAGAGACTCACCACCGGCACACCGGCGGCCGCCGCCAGGTGCGCGGGCCCGGTGTTTCCGACCACGACAGCGCTGGCGTCCGCGACGATCGCGGCCAAGCCGGCCAGGTCGGTGCGGCCGCCCAGGTCGGTCCCGCCGGCCGCGGCGACCTGGGCGGTGACAGCGCGCTCG
Organism: Micromonospora sp. NPDC047753; assembly: GCF_040642735.1. NCBI lineage: Bacteria > Bacillati > Actinomycetota > Actinomycetes > Micromonosporales > Micromonosporaceae > Micromonospora > Micromonospora sp. NPDC047753. The sequence goes on from NZ_JBEYSL010000079.1 coordinate 13,720, forward strand.
TCCGGGCCGCCGGTGACCAGCACCCGGTGCCCGGCGTCGACCAGCGCCCCGGCGATCCGGGTGGCCACGTCGGGCGGGCAGGCCCGGCTCGACGCGGCCGATCCGGGGTGCAGCACCACGTACCCCGGATCGCCCAGGTCGGCCGGGCGTGGTGGAACGGCGTCCCGGCGCAGCCGCAGGACCGGTTCGTCGCCGTCGGGCAGCCGATGGCCGGCGGCGACGGCCAGGGAAAGGGCACGTTCGGGTTCGGGGACGCCCACCGGCACCCGGTGCCGGATGTCCAGCAGCGAGCCCGGATAGTCGTCGCTGATCGCCGCGATCCGGTTGATCCCCGCCATCCGCAACAGCAGCGCCAGCGGCAGGGCGGACTGGTGGAACGAGGTGAACACCACCGCCTGGTCCGCGCCGACCGCGCCCAACCGCGCGGTCAGGCTCCGCATGGCCTCCGGGTCGACACGCCCCGGCGTGGGGTCGATCCACGGCAGCGGATGTTCGATGATCTCGTCGACGCCGGGCAGAAGGTTGGCGGCGGCCCGACCGCGCGGGCCGCACAGCAGCACCACCCGCTGCGCTCCGGCCGCGACGGCGCGGATCGCCGGGCCGGTGACCAGCACGTCACCGGCCGAATCCGAGCGGACCACCAGCGCCGTCCGTACCGGTTCGCTGGGCGGGGTCGCGGGCTGCACGGCCTGTTGGCGGCGCAGGATCTCCGCCACCGCAGCAGGCAGGTCGTTGGCCACCCACCCGGCGGCGGCGACCTCCTCCGGCCGGGTCACCGGGGTCGGCACCAGCACCCCAGCGGCTCCGGCGGCCATGGCGGCGCCGATGTCCCGACCGATGTCGCCAACGAGTACGCAGCGGGACGGCGTCGTGCCCAGCTCGCGGGCGGCGGCGTACACCAGGCCCGGCGCCGGCTTGCGGCAGTCACAGCCGTCGGCGTCGTCATGTGGGCAGACCAACCACGCGTCGAACCGGCCCAGCAGCTCCTCGACGCGGGCGTGCACCGCCCGCATCTGCTCGGCGGTGAAGTAGCCCCGGGCCAGGCCCGACTGGTTCGTGACGACCGCCAGCCGCAGCCCGGACGCGCGCAGCCGGTCCAGCTCCGCCCGCGCGCCCGGCACCGGCCGGACCTTCTCCGGGTCGCCGTTGTACGGCACGTCCTCGATCAGGGTGCCGTCGCGGTCCAGCAGCACCGCGTCGTAGAGCACCGCTCGGGGGCTTGCGACAGATCCGGAACCGGCGCGGTCAGCGGCGGCGTACACCTGTGCTGACCTGCGCTGATACGGATCATCCTGGTCCTGTCGCACAGCCGGCGGGTTCCCTGCGCCCCGAGGAGTAAACGTCGCCGTCAAGGGGGTGGGCCAGCGCCGCCGGCGATGCCCCGGGAAGGCCTTACCCGCCGCCCCGGAGAAGCTAACCCCGCCGGTCGTTAGCCCGTACGCGGCGTGGGTATGAAAGCCCAGTGGCGATTGTGGAGAAAGTGATCGACGCTCCCCCGCAGCAGGTGTTCGACGTGCTCGCCGACGGGTGGACGTACAGCGACTGGGTGGTGGGCACCGCACACATGCGGGACGTGGACGACGCCTGGCCCCGGGTGGGCAGCCAACTGCATCACCGGGCCGGGCCATGGCCGGTCTCGTTGCAGGACGCGTCGACGGTGCTGGTCTGCGAACCGCCGCACCGGCTCGTGCTCAAGGCCGGTCTCTGGCCGGCGGGCGAGGCGATCGTGGCCTTCACCCTGGAACCGGTCGGCGACGGCGCCACCCGGGTGCGTCTCGGGGAGGATTTCGCGGCCGGACCGCTCCGCTGGGTCCACAACAAGATCAACGATCTCGTCCTGCACCGGCGTAACCGGGAGACCCTGGCCCGACTCTCCGACATCGCCACCCGACAGAAGGGGTGACAGTGACACGGACCGTGGTGGTGACCGGCGCGAGCGCCGGCGTCGGCCGGGCCGTGGCCCACGCGTACGCGGCACGCGGCGCCCGGCTGGCGCTGCTGGCTCGGGGCGAGGCGGGTCTGGTCGCCGCCGAGCGGGAGTGCCGACTGCGCGGCGCGACAGACGTGCGCGTGTACCGGGTCGACGTGGCCGACGCGGGCGCGGTGCAGCAGGCCGCCGACGACGTGGTGCACCACTGGGGCGGAATCGACGTGTGGATCAACAATGCGATGGCGTCGGTGTTCGCGCCGGCCTGGGAGATTCCGGCGCGCGAGTTCCGTCGGGTCACCGAGGTCACCTACCTGGGCACCGTGCACGGCACCCTCGCCGCGCTGCGGCACATGCGGGCGCACGGGCGGGGCACGATCGTCCAGGTGGGATCGGCGTTGGCCTACCGGGGGATCCCGCTACAGGCGGCGTACTGCGCCAGCAAGCACGCCGTCCAGGGGTTCAACGACTCGCTGCGCGCCGAGCTGCTGCACGACTGCCCGGGGGTGAAGTTGTCGATGGTGCAGCTACCCGCGGTCAACACGCCGCAGTTCTCCTGGGTCCGCACCCGGCTGCCCCGGCATCCGCAGCCGGTGCCGCCGATCTTCACTCCGGAGCTGGCCGCCCGAGCCATCGTCTGGGCCGCCGACCGCGGCACCAGGGAGCTGAACGTGGGTGGCCCGACCTGGCAGGCGCGGGTGGCCGACGCCCTGTTCCCCGGCCTGCTGGACCGGAAGCTGGCCCGCGACGGCTACGACAGCCAGCAGACCGGTGAGAAGATCGATCCGGCGACCTGGCGGGACAATCTGGATCACCCAGGCGATGCGGACACGGACCGGGGCACGGCGGGCGTGTTCCGCGAACAGGCGCGAGACCGCTCCGCGGCGCTCTGGGTCGGCACGCACAAACCGGCGCTCTCCGGTGTCGCGCTCGCCGTCGCGGCGCTCGCGCTCAGCGCTGTCGCTCGCCGTCGGCGCTGACCACCACAAGCCTCTGACCAGGTGTTAGACGCCCACGCACGCTGGGCGGCGAGAGCCCGCAACACCCGGAAGGGGTGCCTCCCTCCGACCGAATGCGGGAACTAGATACCCTTTCCATGACCCTTGTCCGCAAACCGAGGATGACCGACATGATCAAGCCGGTGCAGTTGCCGTCGCCGTGGCGGGACGCACGCCTGACCGTCGTCGTGCCCACATACAACGAGGCGGGCAACCTTCCGACGCTGGTCGAGCGACTGCTCGCGCTGCCGCTGCCAGGGCTGCGCATCCTCGTCGCCGACGACAACTCCCCCGACGGCACCGGGGAGGTGGCCGACAAGTTGGCCATCGAGAACCCCGACCGGATCGAGGTCGTGCACCGCGCCGGCAAGGAGGGCCTCGGCCGGGCGTACGTGGACGGGATGACCCGCGCGATCGAGGGCGGCGCCGAGTACGTGGCGCAGATGGACGCCGACCTCTCGCACCCGCCCGAGGCGCTGCCGGGGATGCTCGGCGCGTTGCTCTCCACCCAGGCCAGCGTGGTGATCGGTTCCCGCTACGTGCCCGGCGGCGAGCTGGACGAGAACTGGCCGCTCTACCGCAGGGCGCTCAGCGGCTGGGCCAACCTCTACGTGCACACCCTGCTGCGGGTACGCATCCGGGACCTCACCGCCGGGTTCAAGATCTGGCGGGCCGAAGCCCTGCGCGACATCGACCTGGAGCGGGTGCAGTCCAACGGCTACAGCTTCCAGGTGGAGATGCACTACCTCGCCACCAAGCTGGGGCACACCATCCTGGAGGTGCCGATCCGCTTCGAGGAGCGGCGCGACGGCGTCTCCAAGATGACCACCGCGACCAAGGTGGAAAGCGCCCTGATGCCCTTCCGCCTCCGCAGCAAACACCGCAACATAACCCGCTAAAACCCCCGCCCCACCCCAACCCCCAGCCCCGGTCGATCATGGAGTTGTGGTGCCCGTTGAGAACCCGGGCAGGTGCTTTGTCACCCACCACAAC
>NZ_JBEYSL010000080.1:0-17627 GCF_040642735.1 Micromonospora sp. NPDC047753
CGGAGTCCGTCGGTGGCCGTCGTGGCAGCGCTGCCGGATGCCCCGCTGCCGGATGGTGCGGTGGTGGAGTCCCGGGTGCTGGCGGCCGGAACGCCGGGCAGGTCGGTGGCAGATGCCGTCCGAGCGGGTTCAGCCGCCGGACGGTTGACCGTGCCCGACTCGGCGGGCTCAGCCGCGCGGCCGGTGACGGTGGTCGTCGTCGAGCCGGCACCGGCGCCGGGGTCCGCTACCGGCTCGGCCCGGGGGGCGCTGTCGGCGTCGGTCGGATCAGGAGTGGAGTCGAGGGGCGGTTCCGGGATCTCCTCTGCCGCCTCGATGACCGAGACGGCCTCCGTCCCGGCTGCTGCCGCTGAGGCAGCCTCCGCTGCCGCAGCGGCGTCCGCGGCGGCGGACTGGGCCAGCAGGCTGGACGGCGCCTGCCACTGGATGCGGGGCGGCTCGGCGAGCGGGCGGCCACCGAACTCGGCGAGCCAGGCCGCGACGAGCGCCAGATTTTCCCGCCACTGCGCCTCGGAGATCGGCGGCAGGATCGAGTCCCACAGGGACAGGAACGTGCCCCGCAACTGAAGGCGGCCGTACGGACGAGCGAGGAACCACATGTGCAGATGAGCCGAGCCGTCGCCCCAGCGATTGACGTGCACCCGTGCCACGCCGTCGAGCGACCGGATGGCCCGCTCCAGACGTACCGTCATCACCCCCAGCTCGGCAGCCAGCAGGTTCGGCAGGTCGCCGAGGTCGAGGTGGGTGCGCGATTCCAGGATGAGCACCATGGGCAGGCCGGTGGGCCGGTCCATCGCGCGGACCCGCCACCGCTCGCCCACCCAGATATAGGCGTCGTCGGGTGCGTTGCAGGCGGTGCATTCCCGGAGACCCTCGCCCTTCCGGGGCGGTTCGACCGGGACCGGATCATCGAGTTGCTTCACGTGGAGGTCACCCTCGAAGGGAAATGACGGCCACTGGGTGAAGTCCGGGACTGAGGGAGGGTTGTCGTGCACGACGCTGACCCTAACCGAGTCTGGCACCGCTGTCCCTACCTGATCGAGCGGTCCCGGGCCACCGGATCGGTGCCCACCGCCGGCCGGCTGCTCGTGCTCGCGCAGGCACCGAGAGGCGATATCCACAGGCTGCCGAGATCCTGAACACAGGCCGTCATCCACAGGCTCACACCCGCTCCCACGCGCTGTTTCACGTGAAACGGGGGGTGCCTGTGGACAACCGGTGTGGATAACTTTTCGGCCAGTCGGTCGTTGTCCGCGAGCCTCCAGATCGGCGGGTTCGACGGCCACCGGAGACGGAATCCAACGGGTGCCTTCCGAGGGGCTCCGCGTGCCACAGTCGGAGCGGTATCCGGCCGCCGGCGACCGTCCGCCGGCTCATGTGGCCTACGCAGGCACCGATGGGTTGGCTCGTTCGCCGACCCGCACCAAGCACAGACCTCGACCGTGCGGTCTGGATGCCCGGAGGCCCGGATGCTCTGAACGGCGCGAAGGACGGAGAGATCGCACCGCAGCACCGACATCGAGTGTCTGAGGTGAAGGGGTCACGCCGCTTGTACTAGCCACCCCGACCCCGGGTTTCGATCGGTGCCAGCGAGCCGCTGTCTCGGTTTCACGTGAAACCGCGTGCCCGGCGGCCGAGGCGATCCGGGGGCGGGCTCGCGCTTACGGCCATCACCGCCGACGCCGCGCGTACCCACGGTCGGTAGGCGCGTACGCGGCCTAGCGACGTGTACCTAGTTCACGAGGTGTCGCGGCCTTGCGGTGTGGCGGCCTCGCGGTGTGGCGGCCTCGCGGTGTCGCGGCCTCGCGGTGTCGCGGCCTCGCGGTGTCGCGGCCTCGCGGTGTCGCGGTGTCGCGGTGTCACGCTCGGCGGCCCAGCACCCGGCGGTCCAGCGGCCCAGCCAAGTTGCTGTGAGGCTGCTCCGGAAGACCCAACCCCGATCGCGGGCCTCGGCCCCCTACCGATAGCCACGGAGACGTCGTTTCGCGCCACTCAGCGGCCCGCTGGCGCTTTGATCGGCGCTAGGGGCAGTTGCGGACGAGTGGACCTTCCCGGAGGCTTCTGCGAGGCGTGTAGAGGTTCCATCAACGCCCGCACTCACCCAGCGGCCGCCGCCAGTCGCGAGCCACGCGCCCCGTCGCCAGTCGCGCCACCGCGCCCGCCCGTCGCTGCGTCCGCTCCGCCACCAGCCGCTCACGACACCAGGCCCGTCGCCCACCGCCGCGCGCACCGCCTAACGGCGCCCTCGCCGCTCGCCGATTGCTTTCGCACCTGCCGGCCAGCGCGACCAACCGGACCCTCCGGCCCCGCCCCCGTTCAACTTCTCCGGCAGAAGCAGGACCCCTGGTTGGCTGGGCGACCCGAGGATGGCAACGGGTCCACGGTCAGGCCGATCTCGGAATCAGGTCCGACGCCTGTTTCACGTGAAACAGGCGTCGACGCCGGGGATGCAGAACGGCCGCGCTCCCGGTGGGGTGGCGCGGCCGTAGGCGAGCGGGCGGGTCAGTCCTCCCCGCTCTCCTCCTGTTGCACTCCGATGATCCCGACGATCCGCTCAAGGTCGTCCACCGTCGCGAACTCGATCGTGATCTTGCCCTTGCTCCGGCCGATGTCCACCTTCACGCGGGTGTCGAACCGGTCGGAGAGCCGATCGGCGAGATCGGTCAGGGCCGGCGCGTGCGCGTTGGGTCGCCGCTTCGCGGCCTGACCCTTCGCCGGACCGTCGTTGAGCGCCAAGGCCACGATCTCCTCGGTCGCCCGAACCGACAGCCCTTCGGCCACGATCCGCAGAGCAAGCTGTTCCTGCGCCTCCGCCTCGTCGAGGCTCAGCAGGGCGCGAGCGTGCCCCGCCGACAGGATGCCGGCGGCCACCCGGCGCTGCACCTGTGCGGGCAGGTTCAGCAGTCGGATCGTGTTGGAGATCTGCGGGCGGCTCCGGCCGATCCGGCGGGCCAACTCCTCGTGAGTGGCCCCGAACTCCTCCAGCAGTTGCTGGTAGGCGGCGGCCTCCTCCAGCGGGTTCAGGTTGGCCCGGTGGATGTTCTCCAGCAGGGCGTCGCGGAGCATCGCGTCGTCACGGGTGTCCCTGACGATCGCCGGGATGCTCTCCCGCCCCACCGCCTGGGCGGCCCGCCAGCGCCGCTCGCCCATCACCAGTTCGTACTTCTCGTCGTCGAGCTGCCGAACGACGATGGGCTGGAGGAAGCCGACCTCCTGGATCGAGGTCTTCAGCTCCTCCAACGCCTCCTCATCGAAGACCTGGCGGGGCTGCTTCGGGTTGGGCATGATCGCGTCGACCGGGATCTCGGCGAATCGAGCACCGGGCACCGGGCTCAGCACGGGCTCCGGCTCGCGGATCGGCGCGCCAACGGGCACAGCGGCGACGGCTTCGGTGCTGCCGCCGCCCAGGTGCTCGTTCTCCGGCTCGGCCGTCGCGGTGCCAGCGACACCCGGCGCGGGCCCGGTCGGGATCAGCGCCCCCAGGCCCTTACCCAGACCGCCCCGAGGACGGTTCTTCATGCGACGCCTCCCAGCGACTCGTCCGCACTACGCATTCCGGCCCACCGGCTCCTTGACGCCTCGCTCGGCGATCTCCTGGGCGGCCTCGAAGTAACTCGTGGCGCCCCGCGAACCGGGATCGTAGGTCATCACCGACTGGCCGTAGCTCGGCGCCTCGGAGACCCGGACGTTGCGGGGGATGACCGCCTGGAGCACCTTGTCGCCGAAGTGGTTCCGGACGTCCTGCTCGACGGCGTCGGCCAACCGGGTGCGACGGTCGTACATGGTCAGCAGGATGGTGGAGACATCGAGCTTCGGGTTGAGGTGCTGGCGTACCAGGTTGATGTTGTTGATCAGCTGGTTGAGCCCCTCCAGCGCGTAGTACTCACACTGGATCGGGATCAGCACCTCCTGCGCGGCGACCAGCGCGTTGACAGTGAGCAGGCCGAGCGAGGGCGGGCAGTCGATGAAGACGTAGTCGAACTCGCCCGGGTAGGCGGCGATCGCCCGGTCCAGACGCGACTCCCGGGCCACCACCGACACCAGCTCGATCTCCGCACCCGCCAGGTCGATGGTCGCGGGTACGCACCAGAGGTTGGGGATGCCCTCGACCGCCTGCGCCACCTCGGCCAGCGGCACGCTGTTGATCAGGCAGTCGTACACGTCGGGGATTCCGGTGTGGTGTGGGACGTTGAGCCCGGTCGAGGCGTTGCCCTGCGGGTCGAGGTCGACCACGAGCACCCGGTTGCCGTGCAGGGCGAGCGCCACCGCAAGGTTGACGGTGGTGGTGGTCTTACCCACGCCACCCTTCTGGTTGGCGACGCACATGACCCGGGTCCGGTCCGGCCGAGGCATTGTCACCTCGCCACTGGGATTCAGGATCTGCACGGCGCGCATCGCCTCCATAGCCAACGGTGGGTCATCCTCTTCGCGCGTCGGGGTTTCACGTGAAACGTACGTGGGATCGGCCGCCACGGCGGCCAGCGACTCGGTCGAAGCGACCGGGGGGTCGGCGACCACCGGCTCGGCGTCCCGAACGGCCGCCGCAGTGGGTTGGTGGGGGACGGCCGGCTCGAAGCGAACCGCCGCGGCGGTGTTTCGGCGACCTGAGGTGGACCGCACCTCGGCGGCGTTGACGGGTCGACCCGACGCCTCCGGCGTCCGGCGACCACTCGCCGGCTCCGGAATGGTCGAGCCCTCCGGCCGCCCGGCACCCGAGGGCGGGTCGAGCGCGGCCGGCGGATCGCCGTCGGTAGGTCGGGTAGATGGCCCGGTCGCGCCGGGCGACCAGCTCGGGTAGTCGGTTTCACGTGAAACGGGATCGCTGGGCGACCCGGTCACGCGTGGATCGTCGTACCTGCCGTCGTCATGCACCTGTCATCCCTGCCCGCTTCGGATGGTCGGTCCGCGCCCCGGTCAACTTGGCCGCATCCTCGCCCGCAGCCCGGGGCGTACGGCCCGCGGGAGCGGTCGGAGACCCGCGACGTCCGTCACCCGCTCCACACTATCGACGCGCGGTCAGCCTACGGCGGACGGGCGCGGCCGGTCCACGTCGGGTTCTCATCCCCTCGTCCATCCGTACCGGTACAACGAGGCAACCCACCGGCCGGAAGCCCGATGGCGCGAAGTGTCAACCTCGGCGGGAGCGTCCACTCCGGGCGCGCTTCTTGGCCGCCGGGCGGGCCGGGCCGACCATCCGTTCGCGCACGATCTCCACGACCGTGGTGGGCGGATCGATCACGCCGACGCCGCAGAGCTGCACGGCCGGCTCCCCGCCGCCGAGTCGCGCCACCACCTCGGCGTGCTCCTCGATCTCGGTGGCGGCGGACGAGCCCTTGAGCGCCAGCAGCCGACCACCGCGAACCGCCAGAGGAAGGCTCCAGCCCGCGAGCCGATCCAGGGGCGCGACGGCGCGCGCGGTCACCACGTCTCCGCTGATCGGCTCCCGGCCGCTCGACCCGCTGGCCGCCTCGTCGGCCCGACCGCGGAACACCCGCACCGACCTGGCCAGCCCGAGTCGCTCGACGACCTCGATCAGGAACGACGTCCGCCGGGCCAGCGGCTCGATCAGGGTGACAGTGAGGTCGGGGCGGGCGATGGCCAGGACGAGACCCGGCAGACCGGCGCCGGAGCCGACGTCGAGCACCGTCGCCCCGGCCTGGATCCGCTCCGCCACCGCGGCGCAGTTGAGCAGGTGCCGGTCCCAGATCCGGGGTGCCTCCCGGGGGCCGATCAGGCCGCGGACCACCCCGTCGGTGGCCAGCAGTTCGGCGTACGCGGCAGCCAGGTCGAGACGGTCACCGAAGAGCGTCAGCGCGGCCGGGGCCAGCTCGGGCGGCAACGCCGCGTCGGCCGGGGACGGGGCGGTGTCGCGCCCTGCCGAGTCGGCATCGGCGTCGCCCGTGGCGGGGTGGACAGCGGACGGCCCGGGCGGCGTGCCGCCCGGGCCGGACACGGCATCGGCCGTGTTGTCGTCGTGGGTCACCCGGTCAGTCCGCGGGCCGTACGACGATGCGCCGGTTCGGCTCCACACCCTCGGACTCGCTCGCCACGCCGGACATGGCGTTGACGACGTCGTGCACGCACTTGCGCTCGAACGCGGACATCGCCTCCAGGCGGACCGGCTCGCCGTACTCCTTGACCTTCTCGACGGCGTTCTTGGCGACCGCGGCGAGTTCCTTACGGCGGTTCGCCCGGTAGCCACCGACGTCGAGCAGCAGACGGCTCGGCGTACCGGTCTGCCGGAAGACGGCAAGGCGGGTCAGTTCCTGGAGCGCCTCCAGGGTGGCGCCGCGCTGACCGACCAGATTCTGCAGCCGCTCGCCGACCACCTCGACCATCGGGCGGCCGGCGGCGACCAGCTCGTCGATGTCGCCGTCGTAGTCGAGGATGTCAAGCAGGCCCTCGACGTAGTCGGCGGCGATCTCGCTCTGCCGGAACAGGTCGCCCTCGCCCACAGCCTTCTTCACCCGGGTGCCGGCGGCGGTGTCGGTGTCGTCGTCCGCCTCGGTGTCATCGGCTTCGGTGTCGTCACCGTCCACCGCGATCGTGGCGGTCTCCTCCTCGTCCACTGACTGCTCGGCGCGGGGGATGCTGGTCTCGGTCACGGTCTCATCTCCGTACTCGCTCGGCCGGACCGTCGGGTCCGACTGGTTTCCCGGGGCCGGCTGGAGGTTGCCGGTGCCCACAGGCACGTCTGTACGGGCAGTGTCGCCCGTGGCCGCGCGGTGCGCGGTCGGTTCCGCCCGGCGCCGGCCGTACGGCGGCTGCGCGGTGCGGAACGGGCCGCCGCCGGATCGCCGGCGACGGCCCTCGCTGGTCAGCCCTGCCGCTTGGCGGGGCGGCTCTTCTTCGGGTTGTTCACCGGCTTGGCGCCCGGCTTCGGCCCGGCAACCTTGGGCGCGGTCGCCTTGACCGGGGCCGGCGGGGTGGCCTTTCCGCGACCGAACAGGCCACCGGACTTGGCCGGCTGCACCGGGTTACGGCTGGCGGCGGGCGCGACGGCCTTCTTGGCGGTCACCGGCGGCGGGAACTTCCGCAGCACCCACTGCTGCTGGCCCAGGGTGAAGAGGTTGTTGGTGACCCAGTAGATGATGACGCCGATCGGGAAGATCGCGCCGGAGATCAGCAGCGACGCGGGGATGCCGTAGAGCATCAGTCGCTGGATCATCCGCTGCTGCGGGTCCTCGGCCCAGCCGGTCTTGAGGATCATCTGACGGCTGGTCAGGTAGGTGGTGGCGATCATGACCAGGACCAGGACACCAGCGATGATCTTCACGGTGTTGCCGTTGGCGCCGAGGCTGGCCAGTTCGTCGGCCGTCGAGCCGAACTTGCCGGCGATCGGGGCGGTGAAGAGCTTGGCCTGCGAGGCGCTCTGGAACTGGTCGGCGGTCCAGCCGTAGAGGGTCTGGTTCTGCTTGTCCGGGTCGAGCCGGCGCAGCACGTGGAAGAGGCCCAGGAAGACTGGGATCTGAAGGAACATCGGAAGGCAACCCATCAGCGGGTTGGCCTTCTCCTTCTTGTAGAGCTCCATCATTTCTTTCTGGAGCGTCTCCCGGTCACCCTTGTGCTTCTCCTGAAGCTCCTTGACCTTGGGCTGGAGCGCCTGCATCGCCCGCTGGGACTTGATCTGCTTGACGAAGACTGGGAACAGGATCACCCGGACGGTGACGACCAGGAAGATGATGGACAGGATCCAGGCGAAGTTGGTGCCGATCACCGCCCCGACGGGCACCCCGATGGCGTCCCAGGCAGAGTGCCAGGTCAGCAGGATCCACGAAATCGCGTAGTAGATCCAGTCGAGACTCAGACTCAATTCGGGGCTCCAGTCACATCAGCACGGCGGCGGCCGCCCGGCTCCGGCACCGGGTCATGTCCACCAGGGTGAAAGGGGTGGCAGCGCAACAACCGCCGGGCCGCCAGTACGGCTCCCCGGAGCGCGCCGTGCCGAACGACCGCCTCCTGGGCGTACGCACTGCACGACGGGTAGAACCGACAGCGAGCCGGCAGTGCCGGGCTTATCCACCGACGGTACGCGATGATGGGCGCGATCAGCACCTTGGCACCGGTTGTCGACGGCCGTGGGCTGCCCTGCTCGGTGCCGCTCATCGGGCCCGCCGTTCGCGCGGCGACCGGGCGACCGCGATGGCGGCGTCCAGGTCGGTGGCGAGCCGAGGGTACGACGCCTGCGCGGCGGCGGGGAGCGCCCGGACGACAAGGGTGCTGCCGGCGGGCAGGTCGGTCAGCCGTTCCCGGACCAGCGCCCGCAGTCGGCGCCGGACCCGGTTACGGGTCACCGCGTTGCCGACCGCCTTGGACACGACGAAGCCGGCACGGGACGGCACGGACGACTGCTCCGCACTGGTGTCCCGTACCGGCTCCGGCAAGGTCGGTGTGCTGGGGTCGACGGTCACCGGCACGCTCAGGTGGACCACGACGGCACCACGTCCGGCGCGTCGGCCACCGCGAACCGCTGCGGCGAAGTCAGTGCTGCGCCGCAGTCGCTGTGCGGCGGCCAGCACGACTGCCCACGTCCCCTGGACCGGCCCGGTCGGCTCAGGCCGACAGGGTGGTGCGACCCTTGGCGCGACGGCTCGACAGGATGGCACGGCCGGCACGGGTGCGCATGCGCAGCCGGAAGCCGTGGGTCTTCGCGCGCCGGCGGTTGTTCGGCTGGTAGGTGCGCTTGCTCACGTCAGGCTCTCCGTTTTCGTACGCGCCCCGCGCGACGGGATCGCCGGGGTCGTGTGGTGGTCCAGGCCACCTCGACGGTGGCCCACGATCGGTGCTGTCCGGCGGAGCGGGACCTCGGCGATGCGGGGATGCGACCGCGGACAGCAAGCACCCATCACCCTAGCAGAGGGCGGGAAAGCAGCCATTCCAGCCTACGCAGGGGTGCAATGACCGTCAAACACCCCGAGCAGGGGGACAACGGGACGCGCCCGAGGCCGAAGGGCGGTTTTCACTGATGCCGACAAGGCCGTCGCCGCGTCACCGGTTGATGGCGCAGGGACAACGCTGTTACCGTGCCCGATTGCGGTGAGCGTCGGAAGCTCCGGTCGTCGCGCAGGCAAGACCGGACATGGCAGTGAATCGTTCGGCACGGTGAACCCGCTTCAGCGCCCGATCAGGCAGGGGCAGGTCCCACCCGCGTCCGGCGGCGGCCACAATCGGTCGGTACACAGGCTGTGGATAACTTGTGGATGACCACCGGTCGACCGTCCGGGTGGGTGTTGTTCCACCCGCGAACGCGGCGGGCCCGGGACGGCCGGCTGGCAGACAGCGGCGGCCGGGAGCAGAAGCGAGGGGGTGGCACGACGGTGGCCGGTACGACCGACCTTGCCGCGGTGTGGTTAGCGGCGACCGACGAGCTCGCCGACGAGATCATCTCCGCCCAGCAGCGTGCCTATCTCCGACTGACCCGACTGCGAGCGATCGTCGAGGACACCGCACTGCTCTCCGTTCCGGACGCGTTCACCCGCGACGTGATCGAGTCACGGCTGCGCCCGGCGATCACCGAGGCGCTCACCCGCCGGCTCGGCCGACCGATCCAGGTCGCGGTCACCGTTCGGGTGGCCGAGGACGCCACCGGCCGACCGGCCGGCACCGTCTACCGCAGCGCCCCGGAGACCGGGCAGCTCGACATCGACGGCCCGGGTGTCGCGCCGTTCGACGACGACCACGGCCCTCGACCCTCGGCCGACGCGATGATCCCTGAGCAGTCGCCAGCGCCGCGTCACCCCGATCCGGGTCCGCTGCCCGCGCCGGCTGGTCCGCCGCTCGCGCCCCCGCTGGAGGGGCATCGCGCCGGGTTGATTCCCGCCAGCAGGGACGGGCAGGAGGCGCTGTTCAGCGCCTCCTTCGCGGAGCCCCTGCGGCCCTCCCGGCCGGGTCCGGACCGGCGCGGTTACGACGAGCAGGCCGCCCGCCTGGACCCGTCCGGCCCCGACACCCGGCCCTACGATCCCCGCTACCGGGACGACTCGGCGTCACCGCGCGACCAGCACGTGATCCGTTCGCTCCCCCGGGACAGCGGGACGGACAGCGGCCCGGGTCGCAGCGCGGTGGACCATCGGCCCGGTGGCCGGGACGACCGTCGGTTGCCCGGCGCCGACACCGGCGGCAACCGGCTCAACCCGAAGTACATGTTTGAGACGTTCGTCATCGGCTCGTCCAACCGCTTCGCCCACGCGGCGAGCGTGGCGGTGGCGGAGTCGCCGGCCAAGGCGTACAACCCGCTGTTCATCTACGGGCACTCCGGGTTGGGCAAGACGCACCTGTTGCACGCGATCGGGCACTACGCCACGACGCTCGGCAACGCCCGCTCGGTCCGGTACGTGTCGACCGAGGAATTCACCAACGACTTCATCAACTCGCTCCGGGACGACAAGACCAGCGCGTTCCAACGGCGCTACCGCGACGTCGACATCCTGTTGATCGACGACATCCAGTTTCTGGAGAACCGCGAGCGCACCCAGGAGGAGTTCTTCCACACCTTCAACACCCTGCACAACGCCAACAAGCAGATCGTGATCACCTCTGACCGGTCGCCGCGCCAGCTCGCGACCCTTGAGGACCGGATGCGAACCCGGTTCGAGTGGGGGCTGCTGGCCGACATCCAGCCGCCGGATCTGGAGACCCGGATCGCGATCCTGCAGAAGAAGGCGGCGCAGGAGCGGATGTACGCCCCGCCGGACGTGTTGGAGTTCATCGCCTCGCGGGTGTCGAACTCGATCCGGGAGCTGGAGGGCGCGCTGATCCGGGTGACCGCGTTCGCCAGCCTGACCCGGTCGACCGTCGAGCTGTCGCTGGCCGAGGAGGTGCTTCGGGACTTCATGCCCGACGGCGCCGGTCCGGAGATCAACGCTGACCAGATCATGGCCTCGACCGCTGACTACTTCGGGGTGAGCCTGGAGGATCTGCGCGGCCAGTCCAGGTCCCGGGTGCTGGTCAACGCCCGCCAGGTGGCCATGTACCTGTGTCGGGAGTTGACTGAGCTGTCGCTGCCCCGGATCGGGCAGGCGTTCGGTGGCCGGGACCACACCACTGTGATGCACGCCGACCGGAAGATTCGTCAGCAGATGGCGGAGCGCCGCTCGCTCTACAACCAGATCGCCGAGCTGACCAACCGCATCAAACAGAACAGCTGAGGCGTACGACCGCCCGCACGGCGGCGCACAGCCGCAGGACACGCCCGACCGGATCTCCGGTCGGGCGTTCTTTTTGGTCAGTCAGCTGGACTCTCGACATGGTGCAGACCACAGCATTGAGGCCGTGACCGTCTCGATCCCCACTCGTTGTCCACAGCTCGTTGTCCACCGTCGGTGGATAACTACGGACCGTCCCTCGCCAGTTACCCACAGGCTGTGGAGAAACCCTGTGTACGAGGCTGTGGACGCCTGGGGACGACGGTCAGGTTATCCACCGATCATCATCAACCTGTGTACGAGCTGTTGAAGGTTCTGGGGATGACGGCAATGGTGATCTTCCCCGCGATCCACAGGCTTGGGGAGAAAGTCGGTGGATTACCGGTGGACAACCGGTGGACAACGGTGGACAACCGGCCGTCGTCGCCGGGCTGTGGACACACAAGCCGGTTGTACCCCGGGTTCTCCACAGCTAAATCACCGGTGGATAACCTGTCTGACCTGCGCAGACCTCGGTTTTCCACAGTTTGCACAGGTGCGATGAAGACGATGAGTTATCTCTTCTAAGAGAACAAAAACCAATCATCACCGTTGGGCTTTCTGTGGATCGGGCCGAACGCTGTCGGATCAACCGGTCAGCATCGACACGATCCGTGGGGTCGGGCGCACAGCCGATGTCCCCGCGCCCTAAGGTGCGATGGGTACCCGCACGGTCGGGCGGGACGGTAGGCAGCGGTCGGCATGAGAGAGTTGTCGCTGACGTCGACGCGGAGGCATTGATGAAGTTCCGAGTGGAGCGCGACGCGCTCGCCGAGGCTGTGGCGTGGACCGCGAAGAGCCTGCCCAACCGGCCATCCGTACCGGTGCTCGCCGGGGTGATGCTCCGCGTCACCGACGGCAACCTGCGGGTCTCCGGGTTCGACTACGAGGTCTCCAGCCAGGTGACCGTCGAGGTGCAGGGCGACGCCGACGGTGCCGCGCTCGTCTCCGGCCGCCTGCTCGCCGAGATCACCAAGGCGTTGCCGGCCAAGCCGGTGGACATCGCCGCGGTCGGCGCGCATCTCGAGTTGGTCTGTGGCAGCGCCCGGTTCACGCTGCCCACCATGCCGGTGGAGGACTACCCCGCGCTGCCCGAGATGCCGCAGAGCGCCGGCACTGTCGACGCTGCGGCGTTCGCCACCGCGGTGGCCCAGGTGGCCATCGCCGCCGGTCGTGACGAGACGCTGCCGATGATGACCGGCGTCCGCGTGGAGTTGTCGGGCGACACCCTGTCGATGCTCGCCACCGACCGTTACCGGTTGGCGCTGCGCGAGATCCAGTGGCGGCCGGACGACCCCGAGGTGAGCATCAACGCCCTGGTGCCCGCCCGCACCCTGAACGACACCGCCAAGGCCCTCGGCCCGCTGGGCGGCGAGGTCACCCTCGCGCTCGCCCAGGGCGCTGCGGGCGAGGGCATGGTCGGCCTCGCCGGCGGCACCCGACGTACCACGAGCCGGCTGCTCGACGGCGCCAACTACCCGCCGGTGCGGTCACTCTTCCCGGCCACCCACAACGCTGCGGCGCGGGTGCCGGTCAGCACGCTGATCGAGGTGGTCAAGCGGGTCGCGCTGGTCGCCGAACGGACCACCCCGGTGCTGCTCAGCTTCAGCGCCGACGGCCTGGTGGTCGAGGCCGGCGGTTCCGAGGAGGCACGGGCCAGCGAGGCGATGGAGGCGACCTTCACCGGTGAACCGCTGACCATCGGCTTCAACCCGCAGTACCTCATCGACGGTCTGGCAAACCTGGGCGCTCAGACGGCCGTGCTCTCGTTCGTCGACGCCTTCAAACCCGCGGTGATCTCTCCCGCTGGCGAGGATGGCGAGGTCATTCCGGGGTACCGGTACCTCATCATGCCGATCCGCGTCTCGCGCTGATCGCGCCCAGCAACACCCAGATCCACGGAGGTAGAAACACATGCAGCTCGGCCTGGTAGGACTCGGCCGTATGGGCGGCAACATGCGGGAGCGGTTGCGTTCGGCCGGGCACGAGGTGGTCGGCTTCGACCACAACGCGCAGATCAGCGACGTCACGACCATCGCGGGCCTCGCAGAGAAGCTTGAGTCGCCCCGCGCGGTCTGGGTCATGGTGCCCGCCGGTGTCACCGACGCCACCATCGACGAGCTCGCCGAGGTGCTCGGCGAGGGCGACATCATCATCGACGGCGGCAACTCGCGCTTCAGCGACGACGCGCCCCGCGCGGAGCGACTCAACCAGCGGGGCATCGGCTACATGGACGTCGGGGTCTCCGGCGGCGTCTGGGGCCGGCAGAACGGCTACGGGCTGATGGTCGGCGGTGCCCAGGAGCACGTGGACCGCCTGATGCCGATCTTCAACGCGCTCAAGCCGGAGGGTGAGTTCGGCTTCGTGCACGCCGGCCCCGTCGGTGCCGGGCACTACTCGAAGATGGTGCACAACGGCATCGAGTACGGCCTGATGCACGCCTACGCCGAGGGCTACGAGCTGATGGCCGCCTCGGAGCTGGTGACCAACGTGCCGGGCGTCATCAAGTCCTGGCGGGAGGGCACCGTCGTCCGTTCCTGGCTGCTCGACCTGCTCGACCGGGCGCTCGACGAGGATCCGGAGCTGGCCGATCTGAGCGGCTACACGGAGGACACCGGCGAGGGCCGGTGGACCGTCGACGAGGCGGTCCGGCTGGCGGTGCCGCTGAACGTCATCACCGCTTCGCTCTTCGCCCGGTTCGCCTCGCGGCAGGACGACTCGCCCGCCATGAAGGCCGTCTCCGCGCTGCGTCAGCAGTTCGGTGGCCACGCCGTCCACAAGCGCTGAGCGGTATCCACAACCTGTGTACGTTCACCGGCTGGAACTGGTCGACTTCCGCTCGTACGAGCGGGTGGCCGTCGACCTCCAGCCGGGAGCGAACGTCCTGATCGGGGCCAACGGCGTCGGTAAGACCAACCTCGTCGAGGCGCTGGGCTACGTGGCGACCCTGGACTCGCACCGGGTCGCCACCGACGCGCCTCTGGTCCGGATGGGTGCCACGTCCGCGGTGATCCGCTGCGCTGTGGTGCACGACGGCCGCGAACTCCTGGTCGAGCTGGAGATCGTGCCCGGCAAGGCCAACCGGGCGCGACTGGGCCGGTCACCGGCGCGGCGGGCACGGGACGTGCTCGGTGCGCTCCGGCTGGTGCTCTTCGCCCCGGAAGATCTTGAGCTGGTCCGGGGCGATCCGGCTGAGCGCCGCCGCTACCTGGACGACCTTCTGGTCAACCGGCAGCCCCGGTTCGCGGGCGTGCGGGCCGACTACGAGCGGGTCGTCAAGCAGCGCAACGCCCTGCTGCGCACGGCGTACCTGGCCCGCAAGACTGGTGGCTCCCGCGGTGGTGATCTCGGCACCCTCGCGGTCTGGGACACCCACCTGGCCCAGCACGGGGCGGAGCTGCTCGCCGGCCGCCTGGAGCTGGTGGCCGCGCTCACCCCGCACGTGGCCAAGGCGTACGACGCGGTGGCCGCCGGTCGGGGTGCGGCGAGCATCACCTACCGGCCCTCGATCGAGCTGGTCGAGCCGACCACCGATCGGGCCGCGCTGGCCGAGGCGCTGACGGCGGCTCTGGCCGCGTCCCGCTCCGCCGAGATCGAGCGGGGCACCACCCTGGTCGGCCCACACCGCGACGAGTTGGCGCTGAGTCTCGGTCCACTGCCCGCCAAGGGGTACGCCAGCCACGGCGAGTCGTGGTCGTTCGCCCTCGCGTTGCGGCTGGCCGGGTACGACCTGTTGCGCGCCGACGGCATCGAGCCGGTGCTGGTGCTCGACGACGTCTTCGCGGAGTTGGACACCGGCCGCCGGGAGCGGTTGGCGGAGCTGGTCGGCGGGGCGAGTCAGCTGCTGGTCACCTGCGCCGTGGACGACGACGTGCCAGCCGCCCTGCGCGGCACCCGCTACCAGGTCGGCGAAGGGACGGTACGCCGTGTCGGATGAGTCAGGCAGCAAACGACCAGCGGCCGGCGACGGCCCTGCTGCGCGTACCCCGAAGGCGGTGCAGGGTTCGGCGGGCGGTGAGCCGGCGGCGGCCGCCAGCGGGCCGGAGCTGGCCCGGGCGGTGCTAGACGCGGCGCTGTCCCGACGGCAGGCGGCGGCCCGCGCCCGGCGTACCCCCGGCGGCGGCGACGCTGCCGGCGGCTCGGGGCGGCGGTTGCGCGGCTACTCCGGCCCCGGGCCCGACCCGCGCGATCCGCAGCCGCTCGGCGCTGTGCTCAACCGGCTGGTGAAGGCGCGCGGCTGGCAGCAGCCGGCCGCCGAGGCCACCGTGTTCGGCGCCTGGGAGCGGGTCGTCGGCGCGGAGGTCGCGCAGAACAGTCGCCCGGTGAAGTTGGAGAACGGCGAGCTGACGGTGGAGGCGCGTTCGACAGCCTGGGCCACTCAGCTGCGGCTGCTCGCCGGCTCGCTGCTCAAGCAGATCGCCAGCGAGGTCGGGCACAACGTGGTGCGCAAGTTGCACATTCACGGCCCCGCCGCGCCGTCGTGGGGAAAGGGGCCGCGCCGGGTACGCGGCCGGGGTCCCCGCGACACCTACGGCTGAGCAGCGCCGTTCAGCCTCGCCGGTCGGCCTCGCGTGCTGCCCGCTTGCGTTCCCGCTGTTCCCGGGTGAAGCGCTTGCGCTCGGCCAGGTCCCGTTTCCACGCTTCGCGGGCCTCGGCCGAGCCGCCCTGCACCGCGCCCTGCACACCCTCGGCCGGGCCGGCGAGGTGCCGGAAGGCCCACCGCATCAGTCGGCCGCCCTCGCCCGGGGTCCTGGTGACCGCGCCGTCCTCGCTCATCTGCCGCCCTCTTCCGCGCGTCGCCTCGCCGGTGCTCGCCCGTCGCCCGAGCAGACCTTTGGGGCACCAATGGTTGGTGTGCCAATGATCGGTACGATAGTCACCGTGCGCAGAGAGGGCAACCGATGAGCGAACGACCTGGTGGCGTCGACCCGCTGGCCCTGGAGCAGCAGGTCTGCTTCGCCCTCTCGGTCGCCGCGCGCAGCGTGGTGGCCGTCTACCGGCCGCTGCTGGAGCCGATGGGGCTGACCCATCCGCAGTACCTGGTGATGTTGGCGCTCTGGCAGCACGCGCCACTGTCCGGTCGTGACCTCAGTCGCCTGCTCCAGCTCGACCCGGGCACGCTGTCACCCCTGCTCAAGCGGCTGGAGACGGCCGGCTACCTGCGCCGGGAACGCGACCCGAGCGACGAGCGCAGCCTCGCCGTCACCCTCACGGCCAGCGGTGCCGCGCTGCGGAGTCAGGCCGAGCTGATCCCGGCCGCGATCGTGCAGCGGCTCGGGCTGCCCGTCGAGGACCTGCAACATCTGCACGCCGTGCTCACGCAGGTGATCTCGGCGGCCAACCGGCCGGCCGCCTCGGAGTCTGACGCGGCGGCTCAGGCGTCGGCGTAGACGGCGAACCCGCGCTCGGCGCAGCGCCGGTAGAACGCCGCCAGCACGCCCAGCTCGGCGCAGGTGAAGTTCCACTGCGGCGGGTCACCGCTCTCGTCGCGCAGCGCGTCGAGCCGGCTCTCCAGCCAACGCAACTGCTGCTCGGCCAACCGACCGTCGCCGAGCAGGGAGCGCAACACGATGCTCACCGACTCGAAGGTGACCGCCTCGCCGGTCGGACGGTGCGCGGCCACGAACCGTTCGATGCCGCCCGCGATCCAGGAGCAGCCGTCCGGGTCGATCACCGGGTCCTCGTCCTCGGCGGCGGCGTCTGTGGCGTACAACACACCTTCGAGGCCGAGAAGCAGATCCACCAACTCGGTGTACGCGGTCGCCCGGATGGTGCCGGTCTTCGCGATCAGCTCGGCCAGGGCCGCGGTCGGCGCGGAGATGCGCGGCAGGTCGACGATCTCGCCGAAGTCGACGAACTCGGCCGGCGCGACCGGATCGTAGAAGCGGCCGGTCCGCGGCCAGTGCACCGCGACGTTGTCCAGCCCCATCTGTCACCTCTTAAAGAGCACGTGTCGGGTCGATCGGGTCGATCGTCCCGGTTCCAACCGGTAAAGATCAAGGCCGGTTCCGGGGCGCCGCAAACGTACGGCACCGACGCTTCGGCCGCGACCCCCGACCCGCCCGACCGCGGGTCAACCCGTCCTGGGGCGGCGCGTGCGATGGGGGTCAGGCGTGTGGGGGGAGTCGTGGGCGGCAGGGTTCTGCCGGCTATGGACTTCTCAGCCGCCTCGCTGAGGGTGCCGAGTGGTGGTTCTGTCCCCCGCGCACAGTAGGATTGACAGCGAGACGAAGACCCGGTGCGGGAGTGCGACGGGGCCGGTGGGCCCCAGATTCATTCTCCACGTCGGGTCGAGCCGATCGCGATCCGCGGGCAACCGCGGCGACCGGCGCGTTCGACCCGCTGTCCGGAGTTCTTCGGCACAGGTCTGCGCGCCGACGTCGCGTCCTGTCCGCCGAACCCGCGCCCGACGCGCCCTACCGGCGTGGCTGACGCGAGAAAGTG
>NZ_JBEYSL010000081.1:0-17601 GCF_040642735.1 Micromonospora sp. NPDC047753
GACGCGCTCCCTGTTCACCGCCATGGTTGAGGCGCGGCGTCCACCCGTTACGCGCAGAATGTCACACTTAGTGCTAGCCGGTCCTCGCTTCGGCGGGGCGCGCGGTGGCGTACCACGAGAAGAGCGACGTCCCCGCGTGCAGGGGGAGCGGGGAAGCGGGCGGATGGACCGGTGGCGCAGCGGCGCGGCGACGCTGGCCGCGCGGGCGGTCGTGACCGGTCGCGGCGCCGCGCGCCTGGCCCGTCGGGTGCCCGCGCCCTGGCCGTACGTCATCGGCCTGTTCCTCGGCGCGAAGCTGCTGCTCACAGTGCTCGGGCTCCTGGTCCTGCACGCCTGGGACGGCGTCCCCGGGGCCCCGCCGCCGGACGAGGCGTTGATGTGGGCGCAGCAGCGGGACATCTCCGGGCACCGGTGGATCTCCTTCTGGTTCGCCTGGGACTCGCTGCTGTACCTGCGGCTGAGCACCCTGCCCCTGACCGGGCCGTGGCGCGACTTCGGCTTTCCCCTGCTGTACCCGTTCCTGGCCCGGCCGGTCGGCGTGCTGCTCGGCGGCGACACCGCACTGGCCCTGTTGCTGATCAGCAACGTCGCGTTCCTGCTGGCGCTCTGGTACGGCCACCGGCTGGCGGAGCTGCTGCTCGGCGACGCGTACGCGGCCCGCCGGTTCATCCGGTACCTCGTGCTGCTGCCGGCCGCGTTCCTGTTCCAGGCCGCGCTGACCGAGTCGCTCTTCGTCTGCCTCGCACTGGCCACCTTCTTCTACGCCGAGCGACGCCGGTGGCTGCTGGTCGGCGTGATCGGCTACTTCCTGGCGATGAGCCGTTCCGTCGGCCTGCTCGTGGCGCTGCCGCTGGCCCTGGTGCTGCTCCGGCAGCACGACTGGCGGCTCGGGCCGCGCGCCCTGCTCGGCTACCTCCGGATCGGCTGGCCGTTGCTGCTGTTACCCGCCGGGTGGTTCACCTTCATGGCGTACTGCCGGTGGCGGGGCGGGGACTGGCTCGCCTACCAGCACGCCCAGGAGACCGGATGGGGAATCGAGGTGCAGAACCCCGTCCCGGTGCTGCTCGACGGGTTGACCGGCGAGCCGCGCGACGCCGCTCGGGTGTGGTTCGCCGTGGCCGTCCTCGCGGTGCTGGTCGTCGGGTTCCGCCGCCGGGAGCTGGCCTACCTGGTGTACGGCGTCCTCATGGTGCTGGTGCCGCTGTCGATGGGCCCGCCGGTGTACAAGAGCCTGCTGCGCTATCTGCTCGCCGCCTTCCCGGTGGCGCTGGTGCTGGCCCGCTGGGCCCGCCGTGCCAGCGTGGACGTGTGGCTGACCGCGACGCTCGCGGTGGTGCAGGGCGTGCTCTTCGTGCTGTGGCTCAGCTACTGGACCCACATGATCATTTGATTGGGACGGCCGGTGGCCGGGCAGGATAGGCGGATGAGCGAGCCACGGGTACGCCTCGACGACCTGGGCGCCTGGCTGATCAAGGGCAACGCGGACCTGGTCGACCTCGCCGCCGGGTTCGCCCGGAAGCCACTGGTGACGAGCTGGTGCGTACGTCCCGGCTACCGGACGCGGTTGATGTGCGCCGGGCAACCGGTGGTCTTCTGGGCCAGCGGCAGCCGGGGCCGACTGCCGTACGGGCTGTGGGGCGTCGGGCAGGTCACCGGGGCGGCCGAGCCAGGCGCACCGGGGCAGCCGTGGTCGGTGCCGCTGGATCTGCCCATCCTCGCCGACCAGGACCGCATCTCCCGGCTGCTGTTGCGTGCCGATGACCGGCTCGCCGCCCTGGAGGTGTTCCGTCAGCCGCAGGCCGCCAACCCCTCCTACCTGACCGTGGCCCAGTTCGCCGCGCTGCGGACGTACCTGCCGGGGTGATCGCTGCGGCCGTTCCTGCCGGGGTGAGCGCTGCGGGCCCACCTGCCGGCTGATCGCTCCGGACGTACCTGCCGGGGTGAGCGCGGAGGGCGGCCGTGCTTCGGTCAGGGTGGCTGTGCGAGCCTGCTACCGACGTGAGAAGCGTACTGAGTGGAGGCCCGGTGTTCGCCCTGCCGTTGACCGAGGACGTCGAGCTGCGCCCGCTGAACCCGTGGCGGGCCGAGGAGTTCCTCGCCCACCTCGACCGGGCCCGCGAGCACATCCGACCCTGGGTCTCGCCGTCCTTCGTCGCCACCGACCTGCCGTCGGCCCGCGCGGTGTTGCAGCGGTACGCCGACTTCTGGGCCAGCGACAGCGGCGGCATCTGGGGGCTGTGGTGGCGGGGCACGCTCGTCGGTGGGGTCATGTTCGTGTCGTTCGACGTGGCCCGGGGCGTCTGCGAGGTCGGTTGCTGGGTGGAGCCGGCGGCGCAGGGCAGGGGCCTGGTCGCCCCGGCGGTGCGCCGGATCGTCGACTGGGCGGTGCGCGAGCGCGGCATCCAACGGGTGGAGTGGCGTACCAACGCCGACAACACCCGCAGCAAGGCCCTCGCCGACCGGCTCGGCCTGCGTCTCGACGGCACGTTGCGCCAGGTCATCCCGGGTCCACACGGTCGGATCGACATTGAAATCTGGTCGGTGCTGGCGGACGAGTGGACCGACTTTTACGCACGGTCCACTGACGACCGCGAATAGTTGTCATACCCGCGCGGCACGATGCATCCATGGCCGTCCCCGCGCTCACCCCTCATTCCGACCCGCCGCGTTCCGTGCCGCTGCGTGAGGCGCGCACCCGGTTCAGCCAGCTCGTCGCGCTGGCCGAGCTGACCGACGCGGTCACCGTCGTCACCCGCGACGGCGATCCTCGCCCGGTCGCCGCGATCGTCCCCGCCGCAGCCGCCCGCAGTG
The DNA here is from genome assembly GCF_040642735.1 of Micromonospora sp. NPDC047753. Classification (NCBI taxonomy): domain Bacteria; kingdom Bacillati; phylum Actinomycetota; class Actinomycetes; order Micromonosporales; family Micromonosporaceae; genus Micromonospora; species Micromonospora sp. NPDC047753. Next base: position 2,812 of record NZ_JBEYSL010000081.1, read on the forward strand.
CCGCCCAGGCCCGCGCCGACGCCGACCGGCTCGCGACGGTCACCGCCGGCTGGGCCCGCCGCCTCGAGGAGCAGCACCGACGCAGCACACAGCGGCACGCCGCCGAGCTGGGCGCGGTCCGTGCGGCGCTGGCCGAGGCGTGGGCCGAGCTGGACAACCGCGTCGTCCCGGGCAGCGACCCCACGTTGGCCCGGCTGCGCGCCGCGCATGCCGATCTGCTCGCCGGCTGACCAGCGTCCGTGCCGGGGCGCTGTGGCCGGCTTTCGGGTTAGCCCGTGGCCGGGTAGGCGTGGGTCTCGGTCGCCTTGACCGCCACCCAGACCCGCTGGCCGGGGATCAGCCGTAACTGGGCTGCGGCGGCCGGCGTGACGTCGGCGGCCACCCCGATCGGTCCGTCCAGTTGCACCCGCACGTTGTCACCGTGGCGCTGGACGCCGGCCACCGTGCCCGCCCAGGTGTTCCGTGGGCTGCCGTCCGGCCGGGCCGGGTGCAGAGCCACAGCGGCCGGGCGAAACGCCACGAACGCTTCGCCGTCCAACCGGTCGGCGACCGTGAGCGTCAGCTCCGGCGACACCCGCACCCCGTGCCCGTCGGCGCGGCCCCGGTACAGGTTCAGCCCGACCAGCCGGGCGACGTAGTCGGTGCGCGGGCGGGCGGTGACGCTCGGCCCGTCGCCCTCCTGCACCACACGGCCACCCTCGACGATGACCAGTCGGTCGGCCAACGCCAGCGCGTCCAACGGGTCGTGGGTGACCAGCACCGTCGCGCCCGCGTGCGCCGACAGGTGCCGGTGCAACTCCGCGCGGGTGTCCAGCCGGGTGCGGGCGTCCAGCGCGGCGAGCGGCTCGTCCAACAGCAGCAGCGACGGTGCCATGGCCAGCGCGCGGGCCAGCGCCACCCGCTGCGCCTGACCGCCGGAGAGCTGCCGCGGCTTGCGCTGCGCCTGCGCGTCCAGCCCCACCCGGCCCAGCCACTCCCGGGCGGTGGCGCGGGCGGCCCGCCGCTCGACGCCGTGCCGACGCGGTCCAAAGGCCACATTGTCCAATGCGCTGAGGTGCGGAAACAGCAGGTAGTCCTGGAAGACCACGCCGATCGAGCGGCGTTCGGTGGGCACCCAGCCCCCGGTCGCCGGGCGGTCCAGGTCGACGTCGTCGAGGGTGACGTGCCCGTCGGTGAGGGGATGCAGCCCGGCCAGCGCCCGCAGCGCGGTGGTCTTCCCGGCACCGTTCGGGCCGAGCAACGCCACCACCTCGCCCGGCGCGACCCGCAGCGGCACGTCGAGCCGGAAGACGCCCCGGTCGACGACGAGCCGCGCGTCGAGAAGTCGGTCGCTCATGCGGTGGTCATCCAGCGGTCCCGCAACGCCACCAGGATGCCCACCGACACGACGAGCAGCACCAGGCTGAGCACGATCGCGGACTCCAGGTCCGTCTCCAACGCCAGGTAGACGGCGAGCGGCATGGTCTGAGTCCGACCGGGGTAGTTGCCGGCGAAGGTGATGGTGGCACCGAACTCTCCGAGCGCCCGGGCCCAGCAGAGCACCGCCCCGGCGGCCAGGCCGGGCGCCACCAGCGGCAGCGTGACGTGGGTGAAGGTGGTCCAGCGGCTGGCGCCCAACGTCGCCGCTGCCTCCTCGAAGCGGTGGTCGGCGGCACGCAGCGCACCCTCCACGGCGATCACCAGGAACGGCATGGCGACGAACGCCTCGGCCAGCACGACACCCGTGGTCGTGAAGGGCAGGGTGATGCCGAACGTGCTGTCGAGCCAGCCACCGAGCAGGCCGCGTCGGCCGAAGACCAGCAACAGCGCCACCCCGCCGACCACCGGCGGCAGCACCAGCGGCACGGTGACCAGCGCGCGTACCAGCCGACGGCCGGGGAACTCGACCCGGGCCAGCACCCAGGCGAGCGGCACCCCGAGCAGCAGACAGAGCGCGGTGGCCAGGGTGGCGGTCTGCACCGACAGCCGCAGGGCGGTCAACGCGCCCGGCGCGGCGAGCCGCTCCGGCAGGGTCGTCCACGGTGCCCGGATCAGCAGCCCCGCCAACGGCAGGACGAGGAACAGAAACCCCAGCCCGGCGGGGATCAGCAGCGCCGCCGGCACCCGACCCCGCCGTCGAGCCGTGGCCGGGCGACCGCTCGGTGCGTTGAGGTCGTGGACCTGCCTCACGGGGCCTGGAACCCCGCGTCGGCGAGGACCGCCTGCGCCGGCGCCGAGCGGACGTACGCGACGAAAGCCCGTGCGCCGTTCGGATTCGGCGCATCCTTCAACGCGACGATCGGGTAGTCGTTGACCGCCCGCGCCGACTCGGGAAACTCCACGCCCGTCACGTCGTCGCTCGCCGCCCGCGTGTCCGTGCGGTAGACCAGTGCTGCGTCGACCTCGCCGAGCTTCACCTTGGCGAGCGCACCCTTGACGTCCTGTTCGAGGGTGACCGGCGTCAGCGCGACGCCGGCCGCGTCCAAAGCGGTGCGGGCCGCTGCGCCGCACGGCACCTGACTGGCGCAGAGCGCCACCTTCACACCCGGGCGGCTCAGGTCCGCCAGGCCGGCCACTGCCTTCGGGTTGCCCCGGGGCACCGCGATCACCAACTGGTTGCGGGCGAAGACGCTCGGCGTGCCATCGGCGTCGCCGGCCTCGACGACAGTGCTCATGTTCGTCGGGGCGGCGGAGGCGAACACGTCCGCCGGCGCGCCCTGGGTGATCTGGTTGGCCAGGGCGGAACTGCCGGCGACGTTGAGGGTCACGCGGCTGCCCGGGTAGGCGGCCTCGAAGTCCTTCCCGATGCGGGTGAACGACTCGGTCAGCGAGGCGGCCGCGAACACGGTCACCGGGCCGGTCACCCGCCCGTCAGTACCGCTGCCGGTTGCCTGGCCGTCGCCCGCGCCGCAGCCGGTCAGCGCCAGGCCGGCCGCCACCAGGACAGCCACCGCCGTACGCCTGCTCCGCGCGACCGTGCGCGCGTTCATCCGCGCGACCGTCTTCGCGTTCGTCTGGCCGTCCATCCCCGCGTTCATCTGGCCGACCGTCCGCGCGCCGGGGCGGGTGCGGCCCGCTCCACTACGACAGTGGTCGACTTGATCACCGCAACGGCCACCGAACCGACCCGCAGGTCGAGCTCGTCGACGGCCTCCCGGCTCATCAGTGACACGACCCGGAACGGGCCCGCCTGGATGTCGACCTGGGCCATCACCGTGTCCTTAAGGACGTCGACGACGATGCCGCGCAACCGGTTGCGGGCCGAGGAGAACTCGGCGCCCGCATCCGGGTCGTTGGCCTGGGCGCGAGCGAACGACGCCAGGTCGACGCCGTCGACGACCCGGTGGCCGTGCTCGTCGCGCTCGGCCGTCAGGCGCCCGGCGTCCACCCAGCGGCGAATGGTGTCGGCGCTGACGCCGAGCAGGTCGGCCGCCTCCCCGATCCGGTACGTTGTCACCCGCTCACCCTAGCGCCCGCATTTGCCAGCGCGATACCCCAGAACAAGCTGCAAACATGTGGGTCGGTGGCTGCCCAGGCCAGCAGTTGCGTCCTGCTGTGCTGTCTCAGGACGCCTGCGGGTCCCTGGTCCGAGCCCGCAAGATCGTGCTCGAACCAGGAAGTAGTGGTCTTGGCGAGCGATGAGGCCACCGCATCCTGGTTGGAGCGCGATCTTGATGTGGGGCGCGGGTGTCCGGCGCGGGTGTGAGGCGCGGGCGCCCCAGAACCCCATTCCCGACCGATCGGGCAGGTGTCGTGGTCTAGATCCGCGCAATATCAGGAATGTTGCTGCCTCTCCCGCGTCGGAGGCAGCAACATCCGCGAAGTTGCGCGGATCTTGGGCGCGGGGCGCGGGGTGCGGGGTGCGGGGTGCGGGTGTGTGGGCGCGCGGGTGTGTGGGCGCGGGCGGGCGGGCTCGGGGCGGTCGGCGAGCACGTGGCGAATCTGCTGCGCTACCAGACGCTGCGCGACGTGGTCTTCGGCGGCAGCTTCGAGGGCTACAGCACCTTCGCCGTCGGCGTACGGGCGCGGTTGCCGTTCCGGGTGCTCGTGCTCGCCGGTCCCGGCACCCACAGCCGGGTGGTGCTCGACGTCGCCCACCAGTGGTGACCGGAACCGGCCGATCCGCCTGGCCATTCGCCGGACAAGGCGGATGGCCAGCCGACACGCCGACTCAGACGTGCAGGGTGGGCCGGTAGACGAGTTCCTGGGTGCGACCGTCGAGGGTCCGACTCTCGATCAACTCCAGGTCGAAGTCGGCCGCTCCCTGAAAGATCGGCTCGGTACCGGTCTGCCCGGTGATCACCGGGAAGAGCGTCACCTGGACGAGATCGACCAGCCCGGCGGCCATCAGCGCCCGGTTCAACGACAGGCTGCCGTGCGATCGCAGGGGCACGGCGGACTCCTCCTTGAGCCGGGCGACGACGTCGACCGCGTCACCGCGCACGACGGCCCCGTCCGGCCAGTCGAGGGGGCCTTCCAGCGAGTTCGACACCACTGTCGCCGGGAGGTTCCTCATCCGGGTCACCCAGGCGTCGCGGACCTCGGACTCCTCGGTGCTCGCGGCCAGCATCTGCGCGAACACCCGGTACGTGTTGGCCCCGAAGACCATGCGCTGATCCACGCTGTAGAGGGACAGGCGGTGTGCGAGCAGCTCAGGGCCCTGCTTTCCCCAGTAGCCGCCCCAGTTCCCACTGGTGGTGCCGAAGCCGTCGAGGCTGGAAAAGACGTCGACGGTGTAGGTGGCGGTCATCGTGCTCTCCGTTCACTGGTGAGTTCGTTGCGACGGGTCTCCAGGTAGGCCCGCTCGGTCGCGTTGGTGGCCAGAGCCGCGGCCTGGTCGAAGGCGACTCGGGCCTCTTCGTTGTGTCCGAGCCGGGCGAGCAGTTCGGCTCGGGTGGCGGGCAGCCGGTGGTAGCCCGGTAGGTCGATGCCCTCCAGCGCGGCGAGGGCCACCGCCGGCCCGTGCACCTCGGCAACGGCGACCGCCCGGTTGAGCGCCACGACAGGGTTCGGCGCGAGCGTGAGGAGTTGGTCGTACAGTGCCAGGACCTGCGGCCAGTCGGTTGCGGCGCCGTCGGTGTGCACGGCGCTGATCGCGGCCTGGATCTGGTACGGGCCGGGCCGGTTGCGGCGCAGGCATCGGCGGACCAGGTCATGGCCCTCGGTGATGAGCTGCCGGTTCCACAGTGACCGGTCCTGGTCGGGCAGCAGCACCAGGTCGCCGGTCGGGCCGAGCCGGGCCGGGCGGCGCGCCTCGGTCAGCAGCAGCAGGGCGAGAAGGCCCAGGACCTCGGGCTCGTCGGGCATCAAGGCGGCGAGTTCGCGGGCCAGCCGGATCGCCTCGGCGCACAGGTCCGTTCTGATCAACGGGCCGGCGGTGGAGGCGTAGCCCTCGTTGAACATCAGGTAGAGCACGGTGAGGACGGGCGGCAGCCGGTCCGGCAGCTCATGTTCGGCCGGTACCCGGTACGGGATGGCGGCGTCGCGGATCTTCTTCTTGGCGCGCACGATCCGCTGGGCGACGGTCGCCTCCTGAACCAGGTAGGCCCGGGCGATCTCCGGTACGTCGAGGCCGCCCAGCAGGCGCAGGGTGAGCGCCGTCCGCGCCTCCGGGGCCAGCGCCGGGTGACAGCAGGTGAAGATGAGTCGCAGCTGGTCGTCCCGCACCGGTCCCACCTCCGAGGGATCATCCTGGTGATACAGCAGTAGGGCCTGAGCGTGGCGGGCCTCTCGGGTCGACTCCCGGCGAAGACGGTCGACGGCGCGGTTGCGTGCGGTGGTCACGATCCAGGCGCCCGGGTTCGGCGGCAGTGTCTGCCACTTCTGCAGCGCCGTGGTGAAGGCGTCCTGGACGGCCTCCTCGGCGAGGTTGATGTCGCCGAGGAGGCGGGTCAGAGTGGCGACGCAGCGGCCGTACTCCGCGCGGTAGATGCTCGCCAGGTCCATGTCGGAAGACCGGCTGCCGGTCAGGCCTGGGACAGGTCGTCGAAGGGGCGGACCTCGATCGGGCCGCAGGCCGCCGCGCACCTTTCGGCCCAGGCCAGCGCCGCGTCCAGGTCCGCGCACTTGATGACCCAGAACCCGGCGATGTGCTCCTTCGTCTCGGCGAACGGTCCGTCGCTCATGGCGGTGGTGCCGTTCTCGACCCGGACGACGGTGGCGCTCTCCGGCGAGGTGAGTCCCCCGCCGAAGACCCAGGCGCCAGCGGCCTGCATGTCGTCGTTGATCCGGCCGGTCTCCCTGAACATGGTCTGCGTTTCCTCGTCGGTCGGCGTCGGCGCGCCCTCGACGACGTGCACGGACAGCAGGTACTGCTTCATGACGATCCTCCGGTACCTCGATGGTGGGACGGGTGCGGGTCAGGCGGCCAGGCGGCGCGCGAGGGCGGGGATCACGATCGCGGCCGCGACCAGGTGGGTGAGCATCAGCAGCGCCTTGGTGGCCATCCCGGCGTCGGCGATCACGTCCGGCACCAGGGACAGGGCCGTCAGCACCACGGTGGTGCGAACGAACGTGACCCGGGGGCGCCGGGCGAAACGCGCCAGCACACCGGCGATCAGCACACCGATCAGCGAGAAGACAGCGGTCAGCACACCGAACCCCGTCACGGGGATCGGGGCGCCGCCCACCTCGAGGCTGATCCCGGCCAGGTGTCCGACGGCGGCGACGGCCATGGTGGCGACGCTCGCCGCGACAGTGGCGGCGACACCGGTCCGGATCAGCGCACCGACGTTCGTGGTGGCGCGGGTCGTGTTCGCAGTGCTGGTCATCGTGCCCTCCAGTGGGTGTGCGGCCCGTTGCGATGCCGGGCTCTCACCAGGGCTACGAACCGAACCGGTCCCAATCGACAGCACGCCCAGAATTCTTGTCGGCGATTTTCGAGACGACCCCGCAGCCTCGCCGATCATGGAGTTGTGGTGGGTGACGAAGCGACCGTCAGTCTCCAAAACGGGCACCACAACTCCATGATCGACACCGTCGACCTAAGCCTCGTCGGCCAGGTGCCAGACCTCGCGCATCGGGGCCCACCAGTCCCCCGAGCCGGGCTCGGCGATCGACTCCTGGCAGGGGTCGGTCAGCTTCCACCACTCCTGCGTCTGCGGGTCCGCCTCGATCAGCCGCAGGTCGGCCTCGTAGTCCTCGCCCACGTACTCGTAGTAGCCGAAGAGCAGATCGTCGTGGAGAAAGATGGTGTAGTTGCGGAAGTTCGCCTCGCGCAGCGTCTTCTCCACGCTCGGCCAGACGGCCGCGTGCAACCTCAGGTAGGTCTCCCGCTGCTCGGGGCGGAGTCGGATCACGCAGCCATGACGTTTCACGTCGTGCCCTTTCGTGTCAGCTGGTCCAGGGTGCCAAAGGCCCCTGACGGTAGCGGTTCGGCGGCGCCCGGAGGGGGCCAGCCGGCCGCCGATGTCGGCCGTTCCGCCAGGACTACGCACTGTGGCGCCGGGTCTACCCTCGGGTGATGGAGGGCCGCGTGTTGGTGGTCGAGGACGACTTCTCGATCCGGGAGGTCACCGCCCTCGGTCTGCGCCGCGCCGGTTTCCGGGTCGACACCGCTGTGGACGGGCGGCAGGCTCTGGCCGCGTTCCGCGCCCACCCGGTCGAGCTCATCGTTCTCGACATCATGCTGCCGGGCCTCGACGGTCTGGAGGTCTGCCGGGAGATCCGGCGCACCAGCCAGGTGCCGATCCTGATGCTGACCGCGCGCACCGACACCATCGACGTGGTGGTCGGTCTGGAGTGCGGCGCGGACGACTATCTGCGCAAGCCCTTCGACCTGCCCGAGTTGGTGGCCCGGGTTCGCTCGGTGCTGCGCAGGGTCAGCCTGCCGACCCCCTCGACCGTCATCGAGGTCGGCGGTCTGGAGATCGACCCGGGCGGCTTCGTGGTCCGCCGGCACGGCCGGGAGGTGGCGCTCACCGCCACCGAGTTCCGCCTCCTCCTGGAATTGGCCCGCCGGCCCGGTCAGGTCTTCACCCGGGAGCTGCTGCTGGACCTGGTCTGGAACCACGACTTCCTCGGCGACTCCCGACTGGTCGACGTGGCGGTGCAGCGGCTACGCGCGAAGGTCGAGGACGACCCGGCGCAGCCACTGCTGATCCGGACGGTACGTGGTGCCGGCTACAAACTGTCGACGGGTTGACGGGGGCGGCGATGGCCGGACGCGCGGTGTTGCCCGGGCGGCTGCGGCGCCGGCTGACGATCGCGTTCGTCCTGGTCGCCGGCGTCTCGGCCGGGCTGCTCGCCGGCGGGACCGGGCTGCTGCTGCGGCAGTCCTGGTTGGACGCGTCGCTGCACGAGGCCGCCGCCGACGCCCGCTACCAGCTCGTTCTCGCTGGGCAGTTCCTGCCGCTGACCGAGCAGCGCAGCACCGAACTGCTCACCAGCTTCGAGGCCAGCGGTCGGCACGTGCTGCTCGTCGACGGCCCGACCCGCGCCTCGCACCCCGCGTACGCCCCGGTGCTGGGCACCCGGCTGCGGGCCGTCGTCGCGGACGGGCGGCTCGGCTATCAGCGCTCCGCGCCGGCGGAGCGTCCTCGGCTGCTGGTGATCGGTGGGCGCATCCCCGGCTCGACCGCCGAGCTGTACGTCCTGACCGTGGAGGACGACGTCGCCACCGACCTGGGTCAGCTACGCACCGCTCTGGTGGCCGGTTGGGTGCTGGTGGTGTTGCTCGCCGCCGCAGTGGGTCACGCGTTGGCGCGCCGGACGTTGGAGCCGGTGGGCCGGGCCAGCCGGGCCGCCCGAGCACTCACCGAGGGTCTGCTCGCCACCCGCCTGCCGGTACGCGGGCGCGACGAGTTCAGCGTCTGGGCGGCGACCTTCAACGAGATGGCCGAGGCACTGGAGTCGAAGATCGCGGCGCTGTCGGCCGCGCAGGCCCGCGAGCGGCGGTTCACCGCCGACGTCGCGCACGAGCTGCGTACCCCGGTGACCGCGTTGGTGGCCGCGGCGTCGCTGCTGCGCGAGCACCTCGACCACCTGCCCGACGACGCCCGGCCGGCGGCCCGGTTGCTGGTCGGCGACGTGGTCCGGCTGCGCCGGTTGGTCGAGGATCTGATGGAGATCTCCCGGCTGGACGCAGGGCGGGAGCAGCTGGCCGTCGGGCCGGTCGACGCGTTGGCGCTGCTGCACGACATCGTGACGGCGCGCGGCTGGTCCCCCCGGGTGCGGGTCACCGGTGTTCCGGTCGCGGCGCGCACCGACCGGCGACGGCTGGAGCGCGTGCTGGCCAACCTCGTCGCCAACGCGGTCGAGCACGGCGGTGGCGAGATCACGGCCAGTGTGGTGGGCGCCGGGCCCCTGGTCGTCTTCGAGGTGACCGACGAGGGGCCGGGAATCCCGGCCGAGCACCTGCCCCGCGTGTTCGACCGGTTCCACCAGGTCGACCCGTCCCGCTCCGCGCCGGGCAGCGGGCTCGGGCTGGCCATCGCCCGGGAGCACGCCGACGTGCTCGGCGGCGCGTTGAGCGTGCGCAGCGAACCGGGTGAGGGCACCCGGTTCCGGCTGGAGTTGCCCGTCGCCGGGCCCGCCGGCCCGCACGGTGACCTGCCGGACCCGGACGACGCCGTCCACCCGGGCCCGGTTGGGCGTACCGCCGGCACGCCGGGCGGTGTGGGGTGACCGGCCGCGGCGCGGTCGGGCTGGGCGCAACGGCGCTGGTCGCGGCGCTCCTGCTCGGCGGCTGCGGCACGTCCCGCTCCGGTGACCTCGGCCTGGCGCCCACCGCGCCGCCGCCGAGCGCCGCACCCACCGACCGGCCGGAACCCACCCCGACCCGGGCCGCGGCACCGACACCACCAGCCACGAACCGGCCGCCGGGTCCGTCGACGACGGCGTCCACCGGCACGCGCCGGCTGGACCCGGTGACAGTGGAGCTGTGGTACGTCCGCGCCGGGCTGCTGGTGCCGACCCGGCGCACCCGGCCGGGCACTGTCGCGACGTCCCGGCTGGCGCTGACGGAACTGGCCGCCGGGCCGAGCCCGGCCGAGGCCGCCACCGGGATGATCACCCTGCTTCCGGCCGGGGTCGAGGTCACCCGCATCGCCGACGGCATGGCGACGCTGCGGGTGCCGGCCGTCGGCGACCCGGCAACCCGGCGGCTACGCGAGGCGCAGGTGGTGTGGACGCTCACCCAGTTCCCCAGCGTGCGTCAGGTCCGCCTCGACGACGCGGCCCCGGTCGACCGGGCGGACTACGCGGACCTGCTGCCACCGATCGTGGTCACCGGCCCGATCCCCGGTGAGCGCGTCTCCGCTCCCCTCGTCGTCACCGGCACCGCCACCGTGTTCGAGGCGACGGTGAGCGTCCGGGTGCTGGACGCCGCCGGCCGGCAGGTGGCCACCGGTTTCGGCACCGCCAGTTGCGGCAGCGGCTGCCGGGGCGGCTACCGCGTCGTGGTCGGCTGGCGCACGGTCCGCGAACAGAAGGGCACCGTGGAGGTGTACGAGGTGTCGGCCGAGAACGGCGAGCGGATCCACACGATGGCAGTGCCGGTGGTCCTCGCACCTCGCGACTGACCGCCCTGCCCGAGAGGGTGTTAACCCGGTGCGTCATCCATTTGTCGACATCGACGTGGGGGCCTGACGTCTACCCGACAGAGCGACTCTACGTCGGCATTCTCCGGGCTGGCGCGGCCAATCGGCGAAAGCGCAGGTCACACGCCATAGAGCCGGTGAGAAAGTCTCCGACACGCCGGCAGCGGGACGGTTCGTCGGACCGGACCGGACGACCGTGCCCGTGAACTTCGAGATTGACCTGCACAGACATGTTTGCCAACGTGAGCGCGTCGTTGCGCAGAGTCATATTCGCTGTTCAGCGCTGTGGCGATCGGCCGTATCGGAGTCGCGTCGATCGCCGCGACAGCCTCACCATCCCTCACAGAGCGGAGATACATCATGTCCGGTGGCAGCCTTCCCCGTACCGGTATGGGCGTTGTCACGATCGGCGGCGCGGCCGGTATCGGCGGCTACGCCCTCCCCCTGCCGCTCACCATCGCCCTCACCGGAGCGACCGCCGTCCTCGTCGGCTTCATCATGATCCGAATGACGTTCCGTCGTCAGCAGTCGGTCGGACAGTGACCGCGAGCGTCACGAGGGGTCGTGTCCTGTTCGCCGCGGCGGTCGTCCTGGCCGCCGCGGCGGCGTGGACCGCCCATCACGTCCTCGCCGTGATCGGCGCCATCGACGGAGGCGGTCACCGCTTCACCTTCGCGTACGCCACCATGTTTCTGCTGCTGATCTGGCAGCTCGGCACCTCCTATCTGGAGAAGCCCGCCGTGGTCACCGACCGGATGCAGGGGCACCTCGACGCTCTGCACGTGGTGGGTATCGTGCCGGCGTACAACGAGGATCCGGGCGCGCTGCGAGCCTGCCTCGAATCCATGATCTTCCAAACGCGCAAACCAGACACCATCTACGTGGTGGACGACGGGTCGAAGCTGACCGAGGGCTACCAGCCGATCAAGCGGTGGTTTCTCGACGTCGCCCCCGTACACGGGATCATCGCCGCCTGGCACATCCAACCCAATGCCGGGAAGCGGCACGCCCAGGCCGCCGCGGTGCGGTCGACACCGGCAGCCGACATCTACTGGACGGTGGACTCGGACACCATCTCGGACCCGAACGCCCTCAGGGAGTTGTTGAAGCCCTTCGCCGACCCGGCGGTGCAGTCCGTCGCGGGGGTGGTGATGGCCGCGAATGTGCGCAGCAGCTTCCTCACCCGGTTCACCGACCTGTGGCTGGTGACCGGGCAGCTCACCGACCGGTCGTCGCTGTCGGTGTTCGGGTGTGTGTGGGTGAACTCGGGCCCGATCGCCGCCTACCGCGCGGAGGTGGTTCGCGACAACCTCGGGGCGTATCTGACGGAGACGTTCTTCGGCCAGCGGGTGCCCTTCTCCGACGACTCCCTCCTCACCCTCTTCGCGATGGTCCGGGGACGTACCGTGCAGCAGCCGTCGGCGTTCGCGTTCTCCCTCATGCCGGAGAACGCCGGGCACTTCTGCCGGATGTTCCTGCGCTGGATGCGCGGCAGCTTCATCAGGACCTGGTGGCGGGTCCGGTACCTGTCGTTGCGGTCGATCGCGTGGTGGCTGCATCTGCTGCGCTGGGCGGCCACGGTGGTCGCGACGGTGCTGTTCGTGGCGGTGGCAGTCCTGTCGCCGATCATCGACCCCGATCCGCGGGCGATTCCGTGGCTGGTGGCCGTGCCGTTGATCGTGGGGTACGGGCAGGCGCTCCGCTACATGACGGTGCGACGATCGGACCAGTCGACCGCGTACCAGTGGGGCACCTGGCTCCTCACGCCCGTCGCTGTGGTGTTCGCCCTGGTCGTGCTGCGGGCGATCCGCTGGTACGGCGTCGCCACCTGCTGGCGCACCGGCTGGGGCACCCGCAAGAAGGTGGAAGTGGCGCTGGGTTCCTGACCACGACCCGGGCCGATCCTGACACCCGGGCTGACTCCAGGTGAAACGTCACCGTTTCGTCGGCCGAGTGCGAGGCAACTCACGAAACCCTGCACGACCAGCCAACCGCGAACTATGGTCAGTACGACATCGTTTCGCGGGGGGTCGAGATGCTGGGTGGTCAGCAGGTGGGCGCGGGCGCCGGGGTGCCGGCAGCCCGGGCTCCGCGCTGCACCGACAGCGACCTGTTCACCGTCGTCATCGACACAGTGCGCGAGGTCGGCTTCGACCGGATGACCATCGACGCCGTCGCCGCCCGCGCCCACGTCAGCAAGGCCACCATCTACCGACGCTGGGACGGCAAGGCCGAGCTGGTCGTCGCCGCCCTGCGCGACCGGCAGGTGGGTGTTCACAACCCGCCCGACACCGGCTCCCTTCGCGGCGACCTGATCGAGTTGCTGCGGGCCACGGCCGCGATCTGCACTGCCGACTGCGACCTCATGCAAGCGTTGACCTTCGCCATGCGGACCAACCCGGAGCTGGAACGCCTGGTGCGTCACCAGGTGCTGCCGGCCGGGCGGGTGGCGACCACCGCCATCCTGGTCCGGGCCGCGTCCCGCGGGGAGATTCCGCCGGAGGCCGGCGAGCGGGAGCTGTTCCACGATCTGGCGCCCGCGCTCACCATGTCCCGCATCGTCGCGCACGGCCTACCCGCCGATGACGCGTTCCTCACCCAGGTCGTCGACCAGGTGCTGATCCCGGTACTCCGCTATCAGCACGACCGTCCCTCGCCGGCCTGATTCACCGATATTCGCACCACGGAAGGCTTCACCATGCCCGGAACCACCTCGACCGCGCCCGGCGCGCCCAGCGCCGGGCCGTCGACTGGCGCACCGCACCCGCGGCGCTGGATCGCGCTGGCGGTCATCGCGGTCTCACAGTTGATGGTCGTCCTGGACGCCACGATCGTGAACATCGCGCTGCCGCAGGCCCAGGCCGACCTGGGGATCACCGACGCGAACCGGCAGTGGGTGATCACCGCCTACACGCTGGCCTTCGGTGGTCTGCTGCTGCTCGGCGGTCGCATCGCGGACTACTGGGGGCGCAAGCGCACCTTCCTGGTCGGCATGACCGGTTTCGCGCTCGCCTCCGCCCTGGGCGGACTGGCCACCACCGGTGAGATGCTCTTCGCCGCCCGCGCGTTGCAGGGCGCCTTCGGCGCGCTGCTCGCCCCGGCCGCGCTGGCGCTGCTCACCGTCCTGTTCACCGAGGCCACCGAGCGGGCCAAGGCCTTCGCGGTGTACGGCGCGATCGCCGGCGGCGGGTCGGCGGTCGGCCTGCTGCTCGGCGGTGTGCTCACCGAGTACGCCGACTGGCGCTGGTGCCTGCTGGTCAACATCCCGGTCGCCGCCATCGCCATCGCGTTCGCGCTGCCACTGGTACCGGAGAGCCGGGCCCACGGCAACACCCGCTACGACGTACCCGGTGCGATCCTGGTGACCGCCGGCCTGGTCTCCCTGGTCTACGGCTTCACCAAGGCCGCCGAGGACGGCTGGGACGCCACCGCGACGCTCGCTTTCATCGCCGCGGGCGTGGTGCTGCTCGCCGCCTTCGTGGTGGTCGAGCTGCGCTCCAGCCACCCGCTGCTGCCACTGCGGATCGTGCTGGACCGTAACCGGGGTGGGGCCTTCCTCACCTCGACGCTGATCGGCGCCGGCCTGTTCGGGGCGTTCCTCTTCCTGACCTTCTACTTCCAGGTGGTGTTGCAGTACAAGCCCCTCGAAGCCGGTCTCGCATCCCTGCCGGTCACCGCCGGTGTGCTGATCGCCGCGGGTGGCGCCAGCCAGCTGATGCCCCGGTTGGGTGCCAAGCCGCTGATGGTCGCCGGTTCGGTGCTCGCCGCCCTGGGCATGCTGGTGCTGACCCAGATCGACGTGGACACCTCGTTCCTCACCCACCTGCTGCCCGCGCAGGTCGTCCTGGGCCTGGGGCTGGGCTTCACCTTCGTCCCGCTGTCCAGCCTCGCCCTGGTCGGGGTGCCGGAGCACGACGCCGGGGCGGCCAGCGCGACGCTCAACGCCACCCAGCAGATCGGTGGCTCGCTCGGCACCGCGCTGCTGAACACCTTCTACACCAGCGCGGTCGCCGCCTATCTGGTCGGCCGGGCGCCGAACCCGGTCAACCAGGTCGAGGCGCTGGTGCACGGCTACCGGGTGGCCTTCGCCTGGGGCGCGGCGCTGATCGTGCTCGCCGGACTGGCCACCCTGGTCCTGGTGAAGGTCCGCAAGGAGGACATCCCGACCGGCAACACAGTGCACATGGGCTGAGCCTGACCGACGTGGCCGCCGGCCGGCGCTTCACCTCCCGGGCCAACTCGCCGACGGTGACGCACGGGTCGGCGTCCGGGC